>NZ_JBSGJR010000041.1:0-22716 GCF_053605645.1 Micromonospora sp. NPDC003776 | reverse complement strand
ACCGAATACGAATCGATGTTCTACGCTCAACCCCAGCCCCGCGAGGTGGTTGGAGCCAACAGTTGAGGTCTCCACAGAACCCGGGGCGGTTCACACCGCCCCGCATCAAACCAGAAGACACCGACACCCACGACCGACCAACGATCACTGACGATCCTTAACCAGGTCCTTCAGCCTTGGCTTGTGATGGTCCGGAACCGGTTTAGCGTTACTGGCCAACGGAATCTCGGCTGGGTCACCTCAGGTGTACGCGGGTATCCGTCCAGCCACTGGTCGAAGCCTGCTCGCGCCGATCGCCCGGCCGTCGACTTCACAGGGCCCTACGTGAGCAGACCTTCGATTCGTCGGTAGGTGGGCTCGGTGGCTGTTGATGATTCAGCCCTTCCGCTGTCGGCATAGCTCTGCCGCCCCCAGCTGCTTCCCGCTCGGCGCCGGCTCGCCGTCGGTAGATGCTGCCGCCGCCCGGATGTGCGGCGAAACGAAGGCTTGACGATGTAGGGCCCGGCCTGCATCATCCATGTCACGTCAGTGAAACATTGTTTCATACAGTGAAACATGGAGTTATCAGTGCAGATGCCCACCGGCAACAAAGCCGCACCGAAGGCCGGCGAAAGCCAGGTGCGCCCTCTCGGTGCTTGGGTGGCGCAAGCGGTCTTGATCGTCATCGCCGTGTACGTCGTCATCTCGGCCCGCGCTCTGGGCATTTGGCTGCCGCAAGGCCCCGGGCCAGGGTTCTTCCCGCTGGTCCTGGCGTCGGCCCTGGCCCTGTTGAGCGTCGCCTGGTTCATCCAGACCCGCCGTGCCGCAGTCGAAAGCCCCGCCGAGGATGCCCAACCCTGGAAGCGCGCCGCGATCACGGTCGCCTCTCTGGTGGTGTTGGCGGCCGTGCTGAACTTCCTCGGCTTTCAGGCCAGCATGCTGCTGTTCCTGCTCTTCCACCTGCGGGTCATGGGCCGGAGCAGGTGGCTCACCTCAGTCGTCGTCGCGGTGGCAGGGAGCATCGGCGCCTTCCACCTGTTCAATGACTTCCTGCTCGTTCCCCTGCCGTATGCGACCGTGCCGCCGCTGACCTGGCTGGGGGTGTGACGTGGACGTCGTGAACGAACTCCTGGGCGGTTTCGCCGATGCGCTCTCGCCGCAGAACCTCCTGTTCGCCTTCATCGGCTGCCTGGTCGGCACGCTGATCGGGGTGCTTCCCGGCATCGGTCCGGTAGCCGGCGTGGCACTGCTCATCCCGCTCACGCTCAACCTGGAACCCACCAGCGCGATCATCATGCTGGCCGCCATCTTCTACGGCACGGCGTACGGCGGCACCATCACCAGCGTTTTGTTGAACACGCCCGGCGAGGCGGCGTCAGCCATCACCACCATCGACGGCTACGCCATGACCAAGCAGGGCCGCGCCGGGGTGGCCCTCACGATCGCGGCCATCGGATCGTTCGTCGGCGGCGTGGTCGCCACCATCGGTCTCGTCATCGCAGCCCGCCCGTTGGGATCTCTGGGCCTGAAGATCGGTCCGCCGGAGTTCTTCGGCCTCATGGTCGTGGGCATCTCCCTGCTCGTCGCGCTGGCCGGAAAGAGCATGGTCCGCGCTCTGATCTCCGGAGTGCTCGGACTGCTGATCGCAATGGTCGGGATCGATCCCGTCGCCGGAGCGCCGCGGTTCACCTTCGGTAGCGAGCGCCTTCTCGACGGGGTCAGCTTCGTGGCGGTCATCGTTGGGCTCTTCGGCCTGTCCGAGATCCTCATGACCGTGACCGGTGGCCGTAACCACCCGCTCACCCCCGGCATGAGGGGCCTTCTGCCCACGCGCACCGACCTACGGCGTAGTGCTCCCGCGATCGCCCGGGGCACCGGTGTCGGATTCCTCCTCGGTCTCATTCCCGGCATGACGGGATCCGTCTCGTCGCTGCTGTCCTACGGCGCCGAGCGCAAATTCTCGCGCTACCGTCACGAACTCGGCTCGGGTGCCGTGGAGGGTGTTGCCGGACCGGAAACCGCCAACAACGCCCACGCCAACGGCGCACTCATTCCGCTGTTCACCCTCGGCATTCCCGCGTCGCCCACCATCGCGGTCCTCATGGGCGCCTTTCTCCAACAGGGCCTGACCCCCGGACCGACCCTCTTCACCGAGCACTCCGAGGTGGCGTGGGCCATCATCGCGAGCCTGTTCATCGGCAATGTCATCCTGCTGGTCCTCAACGTCCCGCTGGTCAGGCTCTGGACGGCCATCCTGCGGATCCCCGAGAAGATCCTGACGGCCCTGATCCTGCTCTTTCTCGTGATCGGCTCCTACACGATCAACTACAGCGTCTTCGACGTCTTCGTCATGATCCTCTTCGGCGTCGTCGGACTCGCCATGCGACGCCTGGACATCCCCCTTGCCCCGCTGGTCCTGACCGTGGTCCTCGGACCGCTCATGGAGAGATCTCTGCGGGAGTCCCTGGACATCTCCCAGGGAAGCTTCACGATCTTCCTCACCCGCCCCCTGACCCTCGTCCTCCTCGTCATCGGCGTCCTCATCGCCGCGAGCCCGCTGCTGCGTCTGCGCAAGCCCGCGGCCCTCAACGAGGACCCAGAGACCTGACGTCGGTAGCGCCGACCCAGACCCCACCCACCGAACCCCCATCGAACAAGCCAGAGGAGAACCCCCATGCGCCCCAGAACATCCCTCGCCGCCGCGGCAGCGCTGTGCATCAGCCTGGCCCTGGCAGCCTGCGGCCCCAACGGCTCCGCGTCCTCGGCGGGAGAAGCGAAGAACTGGCCCCGCAAGGGAAAGCCGGTCGAGCTCATCGTTTCCTTCGCGCCCGGCGGCGCCGTCGACACCGCAGCCCGGCTGATCGCTCCCCTGCTTGAGAAGGAACTCGGCACCAACGTCGAGGTCGTCAACAAGCCCGGCGCCGGCGGGCAGATCGGCTACACCGCCCTCACCAGCGCCAAGCCCGACGGCTACACCATCGGCGGTACCGGCTCGCCCTCGGTCGTGGTTTCCCCGTTGGACAAGTCCCGGGGAGCCAAGTACACCCGCGACAGCTTCCAGCCCCTCGGCATGCAGGTGATCGACCCCGCCGTCATCGGCGTGGCACCCGACAGCCCGTACAACTCTCTCCAGGACCTGATCGAGGCGGCGAGGAAGACCCCGAGCAAGATCACCGCCAGCACCACCGGCATTCAGACCGGCGAGCACTTCGCCGCCGTCGACATCGAGCAGAAGACCGGCGCGAAGTTCGCGCTCGTGCACTTCTCGGAAGGTGCCTCTCAGGCGACCGCTGCCTTCCTCGGCGGCCACGTGCAGGTGTACATCGGCAGCGCCAGTGACGTCACGGACCTGGTCAAGCAGAAGAAGATCAAGCTGCTCGGCGTGATGGGCGAACAGCGCAGCGAGTTCCTCCCCGACACCCCGACGTTCAAGGAGCAGGGCGTCGACGTCATCTCCGCAACCGCCCGCGGGTACTCCGCTCCCGCCGGCCTGCCCGCCGAGGTCGCCACGAAGCTGCAGGCAGCCCTGAAGAAGGCGATCGAGGACCCGGCCGTCGTGTCCAAGATGAAGGCCCTCGGCCTGCAGACGAACTACCTGAGCGCAGACGACTACAAGAAGTTCTGGGGCGAGCAGGAAGAGACTGTCAAGGCGGTCCTGCCCCTCGTGGCCAAGAAGTGAACACCACGATGACGGAAACCGTTAGCGTCTCGCCCGCAGTGGCCGACTTCGTCCGTCCGAGCCCAGAGGTGGTCAAACGCCTTGCGGCGCTGCCCACGGCGAACATCGGCGACGCCATGGAGCGTCTCGGCGCTCTCGATTCCCGCATTCAGGCCATCTGGCCCGGAGCCAAAGTCGCCGGACCAGCCTTCACCGTCTGGACCCGGGCAGGCGACAACGCCGCCATCCACCAAGCGCTGCGCATCGCCGAGCCAGGAGACGTCATCGTCGTCAACGGGCAGGCAGACGAATCGAGGGCGCTGCTCGGGGAGCTCATTGGTGGACGGGCCGCAGCCGCCGGGATAGTCGGCTTCGTCCTTGACGGCGCGGCGCGGGACGCCGCCGACCTGGGACAGATCGGCATGCCGGTGTTCGCCCGGGCGTGCACCCCGGCAGGGCCCTACAAGCACGGTCCCGGGAGACTCGGAGTGACGATTGCCGTTGGCGGCGTCGCGGTCAGCCTCGGAGACATCGTCATCGGCGACGCCGATGGAGTTGTCGTGGTGCCACAAGCAGACGCCGAGGCAGTCGCCACCGCCGCCGAGGCGGTCTTCGTCGACGAAGCCAGGCGCCGCGAGGCTATCGCTACAGTCCGTCGGTAACGCGAAGGGCGGAACAAGGAGTGGTTATGTCGGACGCCGAGGCCAACACGCTGGAATCCCCAGCCAAGGGTGTCACCAACATGCGCTCGTTGGAGCGCGCCATGGACGTCCTTGACGCGCTCGCCAAACACGAAGGGCCCGTGCGGCTCGCTGACGTCGCCCGCGCCACCGGGCTACACCGGGCAACGGCGTTGCGGATCCTGACCACTTTGCAACAGAGGGACTACGTGACCAGCGACGCCGGGGGCTACCGCATCGGGGTGGCCGTCCTCGCCGCGGCGCACGCCTTCCTTGTCTCAGACAGCGCCAGCCGCGCGGCAACCCCGGTCCTGCAAGAACTTGCCGCGACGACCGGGCTCACCGCCTCCTATCACGTGCGCTCCGGGATGGAGCGCATCGTGGTGGCACGGGTCGAAGGCACCTACCCGCTGCGGTACCAGCTGCCAATTGGTAGGCGGCTGCCGCTCTACCTCGGGGCGGGGAAGGTACTCGCAGCATGGATGACGGAGGCGGACCTCGAGAAACTGATCAGCACAGCGGGCACCATGCGAAGCGCCGAAGGCGTCGCCATCACGCCGGAGGCGCTTCGCGAGCAACTCGCCCTCATCCGCAACCGCGGCTACAACATCAGTGTCAATGAACGGGCCGTAGGAACGTCTGGCGCCAGTGCGCCCGTCCACGGGCCCGGCGGAGACGTCGTCGGAGTCGCGACCCTGTCTGGCCCGAGCGAGCGTCACTCGATCGACGAGCTCGAGACCTGGGTTCCAGAGCTGCGGCGTGCGGCAGGGGCCCTGGCCGCAGCGCAGGCCCGCGTTCTGTAGGCAAAGAAGCACATTGGAGGCAACCAAACCGTGAAGTGCGCAGTGATCGGCCTTGGTGAAGCCGGCGGCCGATACGCAGCCGCGCTGGCGGACCACGGTCATGACGTGATCGGGGTCGACCCGGCCGACAGTCCCACGCCCGTCGGCGTTCGCAGGGCCCGTTCGATAGCGGAGGCAGTCGCAGACGCTGAGGTCGTGCTCGTCATGACCGGTGCCGCCGCATCACCCGGCATCGCGAAAGCGGCCGCGCCGCACCTGCTGCCGAAGGCCTGCTACGCGGACTTCACCTCGTCGGCACCGGCAGTGATGGAGCAACTCGCGCGGGACATCGATGGCACAGGAGCGTCGTTTGCCGATGTTGCGATCCTCGGCCCGGTGACCTGGCACGGCGCGCAGACGCCCCTGATGGTCAGCGGATCTGGTGCCAGGACGGTCGATGAGCTGATGAGTCTCCTGGGGGCGAAGGTTGAACTGCTCAACGCTCCCGCCGGCGCGGCCATGGCACACAAGCTGCTGCGCAGCGTCTTCATGAAGGGTCTCGCCTCCATCATCTGGGAGGCGGTTGAGGCAAGCCGCGCCGCGGGTTACGAACAATGGGCCCGCGACCAGATCGCCTCTCAGCTAGCGGGAGACGGGCAAGCCGTCATCGATCGCCTCCTGTCCGGCACGAAGCTTCACGCCGAGCGACGCAGCCAGGAGATGAAGGACACCGCGGCTTATCTGGAGTCGCTGGGGATCGCGCCGGTGATGACCCGCGCAACCGAAGCGTCCCTTCAGCAGATCGCCGCAACTCCGAGTTGATCGATCTCTATCGCGAGCGCTTTACCTAGCGGCCCGCGTCAACCAGGGCGGCGCGTTGGGCGGACTCTCGCATGGCCGGCTGGCCCATCACCGGCCATGCGAGAGTCCCGGACGGCCTGCCGGCACCGTTTTGAGGCAGCACCGTGGCACCCGGCGTGAATCGGCTGGTTACGGGCCGGCAACCTCCTTGGCGGCACGCTCGCCGGATTCGACCGCCCCGTTGAGGTAGCCGAAGTACTCGGTCGAGGTGTGTTCACCGGCGAAGTGGACGTTGCCCTCGCGAACACCCTCGATGCCGAAGAAGCGGGTGTACTGGCCCGGCTTCTGGGCCGAGTAGGCGCCCTTCGACCAGGGGTTGAGCGGCCATGCGTCGCGGTAGGCCTTGCCGTTGTAGGCGGCGGTGATGCCCGGATAGATGGGCTCCAACTGGTTGAGGAACGATGTGACCTGTGCGGCCGGCGCCGAGCCGAACGCAGCTCCGGTCCAGGCCGTCGTCTGGCTGCCGCCGGGAAATTCGCAGAGCACGCCAGTGTTGGTCGGCTGGTTGACCGTGTCGTCCCAGGCGCACTGGAACCCACTGACGTTGGTGTAGGTGGAACCGCCGTAGCCCTGCGTCACCCAGGGTCGGCTGGTGAACTGGACGTGGATCTTCGCGTTGCTGCCCAGGTCGAACTCGTTGATGGAACGCATCTTCACTGTCGAGAACCCGGCCTTGGACAGGTCGCACTCGCGCAGCATGGTGAACGGCAGGGCGAGGATCACCTTGTCGGAGGTCACGTCGGTGTAGGTGGTGCCGGCCTGGAACGTGCAGGTGACCGAGCCGTTGGCGTTCGCCTTGACCGCCACCAGCTTGCGGTCCAGTGTCACGGTGCCTGCCGGCAGTTGGCCGACCATGCCGGTCAGCAGCTGGTCGTTGCCGCCGATGATCGTGTACTTCTCGTCGCCCCCGGTGAGTGGAGCCAACGAGTTCGGCCCGTTCCAGCCGAGCAGGTAGATCAGGTTCAGCGCCGACTGCTGGTCCGGGTCGAGGCCGTACTCGGCGACGACGTTGCTCTGCATGAGCTTGGCGAATCGGCTGGAGAGGCCGCCCGGGATGTTGGCGTCTAACCACTGGTTGACCGTCTGGTTGTCCAGCGCCAGGCCGGCCGAGGTGTAGCTGTTGTACGTCTGGGGGTATGGCGCAGCCTGTTGGGCGGCCTTGAACGCCTGGTAGACCTGGCCCCAGTCGGCGTTCGCCGCGCTGTACGGGTAGTCGGCGCCGTCGATCCAGTACCGGTCGCCGCCGGGCGGCTGGTTGCCGCCGTTCACGGTGCGCAGGCTGAGCCCAAGACTGTTCGCGAGGTTGCGGATGGTGTTGTGTTCGGTGTTGATGAAGGCGCCGCCGTGCTCGACGACGACCCCGTCGGCGAAGAAGCCGCGCAGGCTGTAGCAGCGGCCGCCGATCCGGGAGCTGCCCTCGTAGACCGCCGCCTTGATGCCCTTGGTCCGGTAGAGCCAGTGGGCGGCACGGATACCGGCCAGCCCGGCCCCGACGATGGTCACCGACGGGGGCGGGGTGGCTGCGGCGGCCGGCCGGGGCAGGCCTGCCGCCGAGACGGCGGCGGCCGCTCCGACGAGGGCGGCGCCGCCGAGCAGCCTGCGGCGGGACACGCCTGCGGCGTGCATGTCGATGACTTCGTCGACCGGGATTCCGGTCCGTTCGGATTCGGCGTGCGCGGCGAGTGTGGCACGCAGACGGCTGGTGAGCGGTGTTCGACCTCTGGATCCCATGGCTGACCTCCGGTCGCGAACGCCTGACCTGGCGTGCCCGCAATTTAAAGCCGGATTCAATTAGACAGTCAAGAGCTTCGTTGGCCTGCTGGCTACCAGGGCACCGAACCTGATCTCGGTTTCAGGAGCTGGCCCACCACGAGGCGGCGACAAGCTCGGCGACCAGCGTCTCGGTGAGCAGGCGGACCTCCGGGTCGTCGTCGCCGTGGTAGCGGACCGTCGCCGCGGCGCCCGCCACCTCAGCACCGACGGCCAGCACCGTGGACCCCCGCTGCCGCAGCCAATCCAACGCCGGCGCGTCGTACCGGGAGCCGGGAAAGAACAGGGCGCGGTAGTCGAGCGTCCTGGTGAGGTAGACGTCGACGTGCGACCAGTCACCGGTCTCGCACCCGTCGGCGGGCCGGCGCGGGCCCTCACGGACCATCAGCGCCGACTGCAACGCCGAGGACAGCCGCTCGGCCGGCGCGAGGGCGTAGATGCCGTGCGGGCCGTCCAGGAGGTCGGCGGTTGCCGGCAGCCACTGGTCTCGGCGGTTGAGCAGGTCCTCGGTGGCATCGGCGGCGCGCCGGGCGAGTCGGGCCACCTCATGCGCCCTGGAGCCGGCGGCGCGCCGCCGCGCGGCCAGTCGGGCGACCAGGTCGAGCAGCAGCACCATGGTGTGCTGAAAGGTTCGGCACGCCACCCCGCCGGCCTCGACCCCGGCGTGCATCGGGACGACGAGGTCGGCGACCTTCCCCAGGGGCGAGTCCGGGGCGTTCGTGAGGGCGACGAGCCGGCCCGAGCCCTGGTAGCGGTGGGCGGCGTCGAGGGTCTCCCGGCTGGCCCCGGTGGCGGAGATGGCGACCACCAGGGTTCCCGGGCCCGGCGGGTACGAGGTGGTGGTTGAGGCGTACTCGACGACCGCGTCGACGCCCGCGGCGCGCAGCCGCAGCGCGGCCGCCTCGGCGGCGTAGCGCGAACTGCCCATGCCGAGCAGCAGCACGCGCGCGACCGGGTCCGGCAGCGCGTGCCACGGGTCGTCCGCGGCGAGCGCCGCGGCCAGCCGGCGCAGCGACGCCGGCTTGGCCTCCAGGTCGGCCAGGAACAGACGCGGGTCCATGTGGCTCCTCTAGTCGTACCAGTGGCGAAGTACGCCCATCGGGGCGTAGCGCCAGCGGGGCAGGAAGCGGGCGGCGTAGCACAACTCGCGGCACTCCTGCTCGACCTCGAACGGCCGGAGCAGCCGCTCGTCGAATAGTTGTGTCATGCCCCGCTCGTCCAGCGTGCGCAGGTACGCCGCGAGCAGGTCGTCGACCGCCCGCCGGCCCCAGTCGGCCACGGCCGGCCGGTGCCGGCCGCCGGTCCGCCGGTCGGCGATCTGGCCGACGTGCAGCAGGCTGGTGCGCAGTTGCGCCACGTCCCGCGCGGCGGGCTCGGTGAGCATGCCGGCGCCGGGCGTCGCCAGCGTCGGGTTGCCGTCGAAGTCCGTCACCGCGAGCCCGCCCCGCCACCGCAGGACCTGCCCGACGTGCAGGTCGCCGTGCGGCGGCATTACGTATGTCCGGTCCACGGCGCGGGACCGCTCGATGTCGGCGGCGAGCTGGGGCAGGTGTGCCGCGAGCCAGAGGGCCGCCTCGTCGTCGTCGGCGGCGACGAGGCGGTGCGCCTCATCCAGGACGGCCAAGCCGTCGGCCGCCCAATCCCGGTAGCTCAGCACGACCGGCGCCGGGATGGTCTCGGACGGCGTGGCCAGGGCGCTGTGCAACTCCGCTGCCAGCACGCCGAGGTCGGCGGCCAGATCGGCTGGCGGTCCGCCGTCGAGCTGGTCGATCAGTGCGTCCACGCACCAGTCCCACCCGTCGACCGCGTCTGGCAGGAAGGCGGTCACGACCGCCGCGAGGCCGGCGTCCGGTCCGTCCCGGTAGAGGGCCGCGTACGGCGTCGGCGTACGGGCGAAGCCCGTGGCCGCCAAGTGCGCCAGCAGGTCCGGGGCCCGGTCGAACGACCCGCCGCCGGTCGCCGGTCGCATCCACTTCACGACCACGCGCTCACCCACCACGACCGAGGTGTTCGTCTGGTCGACCGTGATCAGCCGCTCCCCGAGAGGGCCGCGAGGCAACGGGACGAACCGGCGCACCTGCAGGCCGGTTACGGCGTGACGGGCGGAGAGGGCCTCGACGAGCGCGGCGGAGGCGCCGGGCGGGACCGGGAGTTGTGTTGAATCCAAGTTCAGTTTCCGGCGTAAAAAGTCGGCTGCAAAAGGCAGCATGAGTCTTGCGCATGTTGACGTGCGTTGCAACACTCCGGTTCACTGTCTCGACTCCCGACAGGAGTGCCGAGTGTTGCTGTTCAGACCTGCCCGGCGTACCGCCGCACCGGTGGCCCTCGCCGCCAGCCTCGTGCTCGCCCTGGCGGCGTGCGGCGGCGGCGACAAGGCCGGCGCCGCGAGCGCAGACTCCCTCGACCCGAACGCCGACCTGAGCAAGCAGAAGCTCACGGTCTCCAACTGGGACGGCTACATGCCGGAGGACCTTCCCGAGAAGTTCAAGGCGGCGAAGGGTCCCACGGTCACCGTCACCAAGCACGCCACCAACGAAGAGATCATGGCGAAGCTGACCGCCGGCGCAGACAGCGGCGTCGACGTCGCCTTCGTATCTGGGCAATTCGCCCAGGCGCTCGCCGAACAGGGCTTGGTCGAGCCGATTCACGCCGATCTCCTGCCCAACCTCAAGAACCTCTACCCGGAGGCCGGGCAGCTGGCCTACGACAAGGGCAACAAGTTCTCCGTGCCGTACACCTGGGGCACCACCGGCCTGTGCTACCGCGCGGACCTGACCGGTTACACCCCCGACAGCTGGCAGGATCTGCTCTCGCCGAAGCCGCAGCTGGCCAAGAAGGTGACCATGATGGCCACCGAGCGGTGGCTCATGCTCCCGGCGCAGAAGACGCTCGGGTTCTCCGCTAACGCCACCGACGCGGACCAGCTGGAGCAGGTCAAGCAGAAGCTGATCGCGGCGAAGAAGACGCTGCTGGCCTACGACGACACCACGTTCGGCGACCGGCTCAAGTCCGGCGAGGCCGCGCTGGTCGAGGCGTGGGACGGCTGGTGCCCCACCGACGACCCGAAGATCAAGTTCGTGGTGCCCAAGGAGGGCAGCGATCTCTGGGTGGACACCATGGTCATCCTCAAGACCTCGAAGAACAAGGAGGCGGCACACGCCTTCATCAACTACATCCTCGACCCCGAGAACCATTCCTGGGCCGCCGAGAACATCCTCTACAAGGTGCCCAACGCCGCTGCCATGGCCAAGGTCGACGCCAAGCTGCTGGCAACCCACCCGCAGCTGAAGATGACCCCGGCCGAGCTGCTCAAGGGCGAGGTTCCGGTCGACCTGGGTGAGGCCGCCCCGGCGTACACCCGGATCGCGACCGAGGTGTCGGCCAGTTAGATGAGCTCTACTCTCGCCCCTCAACGCGCCGCCCGCAGGGAACGACTCGTCGGAGGACTAGCCACCCTCGGACCCGGGATCGGCTACCTGACCGTCTTCATGCTCGTGCCGCTCGCGCTCGTACTCAGCTACACCCTGTTCCACCGGGGTCGCTTCGGCGGGGTCGTCCACGAAGCATCGGCGGAGAACTTCACCCGGGTCGCCGACGGGCTCTACCTCAGCGTCATCTGGACCTCGGTGAAGCTTGCCGGGATCACCACGCTGGCGGCGCTGCTGCTCGGCTACCCCACCGCGTACCTCATCGCCCGGCTTCCTCGCAGCTGGCGCACGGTCGCGCTGGTGCTCGTGGTCCTGCCGTTCTGGACCAACTTCCTCATCCGCACCTACGCCTGGATCATCCTGCTCAACAGCGAGGGGGTGATCAACCGAGCCCTGACCGGGGCCGGGATCGTCGACCGACCGTTGGAACTGCTCTACACGTCCGGCGCGGTCGTCGGCGGCCTGCTCTACGCCTACCTGCCGCTGATGGTCCTGCCGCTGTACTCGGCGATCGAGCGCCTCGACCCGCAACTTCGCGAGGCGTCGGCGAACCTGGGCGCCCGTCCGGCCCGCACCTTCTGGTCGGTGACCCTGCCACTGACCCTGCCCGGGGTGCTGACCGGCTGCGTCTTCGTGTTCGTGCCCAGCCTCGGCAACTTCGTCATCCCCGAACTGCTCGGCGGCGGCCGGACGGTGATGGTCGGCAACCTCATCCGCGACCAGTTCCTCAAGGCCCGGGACTGGCCGTTCGGATCCACCCTCGCCCTCATCGTGATCGCCCTGCTGGTGCTGCTGCTCATGGTGCAGGCGTGGGCGACCCGGCGACTGGCAGGTGGTAACCGTGCGTAGATTCAGCTGGCTCTACCTTCCCGCCGGCCTCACGTACCTCTTCCTCTACCTGCCGATCGTGGTCCTCGTGATCATGTCCTTCAACGCAGCCGACACCCCGTACCGGTGGGACGGCTTCGACACCGCCTGGTACGGGCGGCTGTTCGCCGACCGGGCCGTACGGGAAGGTCTCGTCAACACCCTGGCCGTCGCAGCCGGCGCCACCGCCCTGTCCACGGTGCTCGGCACCCTGCTCGCCGTCGGCCTCGCCCGGCACACGCGCTCGAAACTGCTCGACGCGATCGCCGTGGCGCCGGCCGTGCTCCCCGACATCGTGCTGGCCATCGGCCTGCTCGCCTTCTACACCGCGGTTCAGTTCACGCTCGGGCTGCACTCGATCCTGCTCGCGCACACCGTGTTCGGCACGGCCTTCGTCGCAGCCGTGGTCCGCACCCGGCTGGCCCACGTCGACGGGTCTCTCGAAGAGGCGTCCCGCGATCTGGGCGCGACCGCGCCGCAGACCTTCGTCCGGATCACCCTCCCGTCGCTCGCCCCGGGCATCGTCGCCGGCGCGCTGCTGGCCTTCTCCCTGTCCATCGACGAGTTCGTCATCGCCTTCTTCACCGCCGGCCCGCAGGACCCGACGCTGCCCATCGTCATCTACTCGATGGTGCGGTTCGGCGTCACCCCCGAGATCAACGCCCTTGCCACGCTGCTGGTGGCGGTCAGCTTCACGTTCGTCATCGCAGCCCAGCGCCTGTCCCGCCTCACGGAGTCAATATGACCCAGCCCCACACCGGCGAGCCCCTGGTCAGCATCCAGTCGGTCAGCCGACGCTTCGGCGACATCGAGGCCCTGAAGCAGGTCAGTCTCGAGATCCGTCAGGGCGAGTTCTTCGCCCTCCTGGGCCCCAGCGGCTGCGGCAAAACGACGCTGTTGCGGATCCTCGCCGGCTTCGAGCACCCGGACAGCGGGTCGGTGACCCTCGACGGTCGCGACCTGCTCGCCGTTGCACCACACCGGCGACCGGTCAACCTGATGTTCCAGTCCTACGCACTGTTCCCGCACATGAGCGTGGCCAAGAACATCGCGTATGGTCTCGAGCGCGAGCGCCTGCCCAGAAGCGAGATCCGCGATCGGGTTGACGAGGTCCTCGACACCGTCGGCCTCACCGGCCTGGCCCGCCGCCGGCCCCACCAGCTCTCCGGCGGTCAGCGGCAAAGGGTCGCGCTGGCCCGGGCGATCGTGAAGCGGCCCCGCCTCCTGCTGCTCGACGAGCCCTTGTCCGCGCTGGACAAGAAGGTCCGCGCCGAGATGCAACTGGAGCTCAAGCGGCTGCAGCACGAGGTGGGCATCACCTTCGTGGTCGTTACGCACGACCAGGAGGAGGCGATGTCGCTCGCCGACCGGATCGCGGTGATGAGCGAGGGCCGCGTGCGTCAGGTCGACGCACCGGTGCCCTTGTACGAACGGCCGGCCGACCTGTTCGTGGCGGACTTCATCGGGGCGAACAACCTGATCACCGGCGTGCTCACCACGGACGGCCTGCGGGTGCCCGACGTCGGCGTGCTGCCCTGCCCCACGGCCCCGGACGCCGTCGGGAAGGCGGTGACGCTGGCGGTCCGCCCCGAGCGAGTCCGGTTGGGTGGCGACGGCGGTCTCACCGGGGTCGTCCGCGACGTGACGTTCTTCGGCGGGACCACGCGGGTGGCGGTGGATGTTCCCGGGCTCGACCGTCCGCTGATGGCCACGGTCGCCGGCGCGGCCTCGGTGGCGCTCGGGGACAAGACACGGGTGGACTGGCCGGGCGTCGACGTCGTGCTGCTCGACGGTGCCTGACGTGCCGGGCGCCGGGACGATCCGGCCCCGTAGCCGGGCGGGCCCGTTCAGGTTGTGGGCTTGCGGGCGCGTGGTGGCTGGGCCGGCTCCACGGGCACGTCCAGCGGGTTGCCGGTCACCAGCCGGGCGTACGACAGGATCAGCTCGACCGCCTCGGCGGCGTGCAGGGTCGGGTGCCGCGCGACGATCCGGTAGCCGTACGCGTCCTCGAGCGCCACCAGGTTGCGGGCGATGGTCTGAGAGTCCGCCGCGAGGGTGAACACGCCTTGGGCGGCGCCGAGTTCGAGGATCGTCTGGTACATGGAGACCTGCCGATCGTAGAGCGTGGTCAGCAGGGCGGCGTAGACCCGGTTGCGGCCAGCCGCCCCGCCGAGCTCGCAGAGCAGGCGCACGTCGGCGTCCTCGGCGTCGGTGGGCAGTCCGGAGCGGATGGTCAGCACCAGTTTCCGCACCGGGTCGGAGACGTCCGCGATCTTCTTCACCCGCAGCTCGTAGAAGCGCTCCATGCCGGCATGGTGGGCATCCAGCAGCAGGTCCCGCAGGTCGGGATAGTGGTAGAGCACCGCTCCGGAGGTCAGGCCCGCCTGTTCGGCGACCTGGTTGAGCAGTACCGTGTCCGTCCCGTGCTGGACCATGGCGCGGCGGGCGGCCTCGATCAGGTCCTGGCGGCGCTCGGCGCGGGACTTACGCGATTTCATACGGCACCGATCCGAAGTCCGACGTCAACAATCTCCCCAACACCATAGTGCCTGCGTATTGACTGCCGAACGAGGACCTTGTTGAATCTCGATTCAACAGCCACATCCGGGAGATGCGATGTCTCAGCTGACGGTCCTGCTCATGCCCGAGAGCGCTTACGGCCCTACGAACAACTGCATCGGAATCGGCGACGTGCTGCGCCGACGCGGACACCGGGTGGTGTTCGCGGCCGAGGCGTCGTGGCGGGGCAAGCTGACCGCGCTCGGCTTCGAGGAGGATCTCGTCGACCTCGCCCCACCAGCGGAGAACCCCGAGGAGCAGGACGCCGGGCAGTTCTGGAAGGACTTCATCCGCGACACGGCGCCGGAGTTCCGCAAGCCGACGATCGAGCAGCTCGACACCTGGGTGAAGCCGGTGTGGATCGAACTCATCAACGGCGCCAGGTACTGCCAGCCCCGGCTGCTGGAGATCATCGACCGGGTACGGCCGGACGTCATCGTCGAGGACAACGTGGTCGCCTTCCCTGCGCTCAACACCGCCGGGGTGCCCTTCGTGCGGATCGTCTCCTGCAACCCGCTGGAGATCAAGGGCGAGGACGTCGCCCCGGTCTTCTCCGGGTATCCGGCCGCGGACCGGTCGGGATGGGCGGCGTTCCAGGCGGAGTACGAGCGTGTCCACCGTCCCGTGTGGGAGGAGTTCGACGCCTGGGTGCGGGACCAGGGTGCACCGGGCCTGCCTGACCTGGAGTTCATCCACGAGGGTGACCTCAACCTCTACGTGTATCCCGAGATCGCCGACTACACCGACGTCCGACCGCTCGGCCCTACCTGGCAGCGACTGGAGTCGTCCGTGCGCGAGACCGACGACGAGTTCACCATGCCGCCGGAGCTCGCGGACCGGGATGGGGCACTGATCTACTTCAGCCTCGGCTCGCTCGGCTCCGCCGACGTCGAGCTGATGCGCCGGGTAATCGACTCGCTGGCCAAGACGCCGCACCGCTACATCGTCTCCAAGGGCCCGCTGCACGCCGAGATCGACCTCGCCGACAACATGTGGGGCGCCGAGTTCCTGCCGCAGACGAAGATCATCCCCCTGGTCGACCTGGTCATCACCCACGGCGGCAACAACACCACGACCGAGGCGTTCCACTTCGGCAAGCCGATGATCGTGCTGCCGCTGTTCTGGGACCAGTACGACAACGCGCAGCGGGTCGACGAACTCGGTTTCGGGGCGCGCCTGGACCCGTACCGCTTCACCGACGAACAGCTGCACGGGGCGATCGAGCGCCTGCTCGGCGACGAGGACCTGCGTCATCGACTCGCCGCGCACGCCGCGGCGATCCAGGCCGCGGACGGCCTGCGGCAGGCGGCCGACGCGATCGAGCGGCTGGCCCGCACGGCCGGGACATCTCGTTGACGAACTGGTACGGGCCACCGGCCCGCAGCGCCGCGGCCACGGCGGCGCGGGCCAAAGCGCGGGCAGCGCTGGCCGACGCGGCACCGACGAGCTTCTGGACCGACCGGCGGCAGCGGCCGCACCCCCGGGCGCGGCTGACTGGCGGTGCCACCGCCTACCTCGTGGTGATCGGCGGCGGCTTCACCGGCCTGTGGACGGCCATCCTGGCCAAGCAGGACAACCCCGCCGCCGACGTCGTGCTAGTGGAGGCCGAACGGATCGCCTTCGGCGCGTCCGGACGCAACGGCGGGTTCGTGGCCGACTCGCTCACCCACGGCCTGTCCCACGGCGTGTCGCGCTGGCCCGCCGAGATGGAGACACTCGTCCGGCTCGGCCGGGAGAATCTCGCCGCGATCGCCGCAACCGTGCAGCAGTTCGGCATCGACGCCGGTCTAAGGCTGTGCGGCAAGACGACCGTAGCGGTCGCCCCCCACCAGGTGGCCGAACTCGCCGCGCTGACCAAACTGCACCACACCTACGGCGACGACGCCGTCCTGCTCGACGCCGAGCAGGTACGCGCCGACGTGGCCTCACCCACGTACCTCGCGGGCATGCGACTGCGCGGCGCCGGCGGACTGGTCGACCCAGCCCGACTGGCGTGGGGGCTGGCGGCGCTCGCCGAGTCACTCGGCGTGCGCATTTACGAGAACACCCGGGTCACCGGCTTCGATCGGTCCCGCACCGGGGTCGTGGCGCGTACCGCCGATGGACGCATCAGCGGGCGGCACGTGGTCATCGGGACCAACGGCTATCCGCCGCCCCTGCGGCGACTGCGCCACTGGGTCCTGCCGGTCTACGACTATGTCCTCGTCACCGAGCCGCTCAGCGACGAGCAGCGGAGGCAGCTTCGGTGGCCCGACGCGCAGGGCGTCACCGACGCCGGCAACCAGTTCCACTACTACCGCCTCACCGACGACAACCGGATCCTCTTCGGTGGGTACGACGCCATCTACCGGTTCGGCAACCGGGTGGAGGCGGCACTCGACCGGCGCGACGCAACCCACCAACTGCTCGCCCAACACTTCGGGGACACGTTCCCCCAACTCGACGGGATCCGGTTCACGCACCGCTGGGGCGGGGTGATCGACTCCACCACCCGGTTCACCCCGATGTTCGGCACCACGTGCGACCGCCGAATCGCCTACGCCGTCGGATACACCGGACTCGGCGTGGCCGCGTCCCGGTTCGGCGCGCAGGTGGCGCTGGACCTGCTCGGCCGCCGCGACACCGAACGGACCCGGCTGCAGATGGTACGACGGCGCCCGGTGCCGTTCCCTCCGGAGCCGCTGCGCTACCCGGTGGTGGAGGTGACCCGCCGCGCGCTGGCCGCGGCGGACGCGCGCGACGGGCGGCGGGGGCCGTGGCTACGGCTTCTTGACCGCTTCGGTGTCGGTTTCAACAGCTAAGGAGCAACCGTGGCCATCCTGATCAATCCGTCGACCGGTGCCGTCATAGCAGAGATCGCGGACACCGACCCCGCAGAGGTCGCGAAGCGCGTGGCCGCCGCGCGCGCCGCCTTCGAGCAGTGGCGTGACGCCACCCCCGCCGATCGTGCCCGGGTGCTGTTGCGTCTGGCTGACCTCGTAGAACGGGACGCCGAGGAACTGACCCGCCTGGAGGTCGAGGAGACCGGGAAGCCGGCGTCGGTCGTGCGCGACGGCGAGTTGCCGTTCGGCGTGGACAACCTGCGGTTCTTCGCGGGCGCGGCGCGCTCCCTGGACGGGACGGGGGCGGGCACTCTGTCGGCCGGCTACACCTCGCTGCTGGTCCGCAGGCCGGTCGGTGTCGTCGGTTCGATCGCGCCCTGGAATTTCCCACTGATCATGGCGATCTGGAAGATCGGTCCGGCCGTCGCGGCCGGCAACGCGGTGGTCATCAAGCCCGCGCCGCAGACCCCGCGCACGACGGTGGCGTTGGCTCGGCTGGCGCAGGAGGCAGGCGCGCCAGCTGGTCTGGTCCAGGCCGTCACGGGCGGCGCCGGCGTAGGTGCGGCTCTGGTTGAGGATCCCGGCGTGGACATGGTCAGCCTCACCGGATCGACCCGCACCGGCCGAGAGGTGATGCGCGGCGCGGTCGCCGGGCTCAAGCGCGTGCACCTCGAACTCGGCGGCAAGGCACCCGCGATCGTCTTCGACGACGCCGACCTGTCCGAAATGGCGGCAGGGGTGGCGATGGGGGCGACGTACAACACGGGCCAGGACTGCACCGCCGCCACCCGCGTCTACGTGCAACGCTCCGTCTACCAGGACGCGGCCGGCGCGCTGGAGGCCGCGCTGACGAAGGTGCGCACCGGCGACCCGTGGTCTGACGAGACCGACATCGGCCCCCTCATCTCGGCGGAGCATCGCAGCCGGGTGGCGGGTTTCGTGGCCCGCGCGGCAGCCGACGGCGCCACCGTCGCGCTCGGCGGATCACCTGCGGACGGGCCTGGTTTCTTCTTCCCACCGACCCTGGTCGTCGGTGCTGAGCAACGCAGCGAGATCGTGCAGGGTGAGGTGTTCGGCCCCGTGGTCGTGGTGCTTCCCTTCGACGACGAGGACGACGCGGTTCGGCTGGCCAATGACAGCCAGTACGGGCTCGCCTCGTCGGTCTGGACCCGTGACGTCTCGCGTGCCCTGCGGGTCAGCCACCGCCTCGACGCCGGCGTCACCTGGGTCAACGACCACCTGCCGATCGCCTCCGAGGCGCCGCACGGTGGCGTGAAGGGCTCCGGCTTCGGCAAGGACATGAGCCAGGAGGCCGTTGCCGAATACTCCGTCACCCGCCACCTCATGATCAAGCATGCGGCGCCGGCCGGCCGGGACTCCTTTCGGCCGGCCTGAGTTCCCGGACCGGGCGGTAGCCGGGTCCGTCAGCCGCCTCGCGGCCATTCACGCGAGGCGGCGGTCGAGCGGATCCGGCGAGAAGGGGCAAACGTCCGGTCCCTCACCGGCTCGGAAATCAGCTTGATGACGATCGGGCTCATGCCCGGTGACATTCTGACCGAGCGGGCGGCCGTCCTCACCGACCCGGCGCGGGTCCGCCAGGTCCTCCCCGGCGTGCAGCAGGAGCCCAGCGGCAGCCGCGGCGAGATCATCGGATACGACGAGCGCACCGCGCCCGCCGCCCGGCTCACCGAGATCGTCGAGCGCGACGAACCCGAACAAGCCGCCTACCTGCGCGATCTCCTCGACGTCGACGACGCCGGTGGCGTGGACACCGCGTTCGTCTACACCTTCGCCTCCCGGCACCTGCCCACCTCAGAGCACCCCGAGCGGGACTTCGACCTGGGCAGCTTCGGGATCGTGAAGGTCCTCCCACCCGGCCGCACCGGATCGCCTATCCAGGAATGCCGTGGGATCCCAAGGCCGCCTTCTACTCCCTGGCCGAGTATGGCCGCGCCCGGGCGAGGGCATTCGCGGTCTGACGCGTCTTTGGATGCTTCGCGCCGGCGCCCAACGAGCCCACGTGTTCCTCGCGGGCGGCAAACCCGAACTCAATGCCTGGTCATGGCTGCGGGCGCGATGCCGTGAATTCGGGAGCCGGTGGCGGATCCTCGCCGCTGATCTGCTTGATGATCTGTGCGGCCACGTCGCGCAGCTTGCGGTTGCGGTGCTGGGACGCCTGGCGGAGCAGGGCGAACGCCTCCTTGGCGGTGCACCGCTGTTGGCCCATCAGCACCCCGATGGCCTGGTCGATGATGCTGCGGGAGGCCATCGCGTCGGTGAGCTGCTGGTGCAGCACCGACTGGTCGGCTTGGCGCAGGATGACGGTCAGCGCCGCCGTCGCCTGGTCGGTGAACGCCAGGGCGTGCCGGCGCGCCGTTTCGGTGAAGGCGGCGGGCTGGGTGGCGTAGAGGTTCAACGCGCCGACCGTCTCGCGATCGACCGTCATGGGCAGCGACAGGGAGCTGACGATGCCCAGCCGGAGGGCGTGTTCCCGGTACCTCGGCCAGCGGCGGTCCTCGCGCAGGTCGACGACCTCGACGACCCGTTCCCGGCGCAGGGCCGCGAGGCACGGTCCCTCGTCGGCCCCGTACTGGATCTCGTCCGCTCTGGCGGCGAGGTCGCCGCTGCTGGCGACGGTGAATTCACCGCCGTCCCGGCGCATGGTCAGCCCGCAGGCCACGGCCGGGGGGATGACCTCCGCCGCGACCTTGACGACGTGGTCGAGGAACACGTCGACCTGGAGCGAATCGGCGAGCAGGGCCAGCAACTGGCTGTACGCCGAGGCCAGAGGGAAATCAGCAGCGGGGGACACCACCGTTACCTCCTGAACGGGGAGTTCGTGACCGGTTGCCGGGGATGGGTAGGTGCGGATTGGGCGGGAGCCGGTTAGGGTCGGGGTGGGTTCGGACATGAGCCCAGGACCAGTGCCGCCCGCTGACCGCGGGCGTCGGCGCAGACCCGGTCCCCTGATCTCCTCACCGAGGAGCGGTCCATGTCCGTCCATCACGCACCTCCCCGCCAGCCGCCGGACGCCCCCACCCGAGCGCCACTCCTGTCTCTCGCGGTCGCCCGGGACGGCCCGGCGATCGTGGTGGAGGTCACCGGGCCACTCGACATGGACACCGTCGGTCGGCTGGTGGATGTGGTCGACAGCCTGATGGCGAGCCAACCGCCCACGGTGCTGGTGCTCGACCTGAGCCGGGTCAGCTTCTTCGGTGCCGCGGGGGTCACGGCGCTGTTGACGGCCCGCCGGCGGGTCGCCGCACGCGGGCGCACCATGGTGCTGCGCCGGCCGTCCCGGATCACGGTCGCGGTCCTCGACATGGTCGGCCTGGGCGGCGAGTTCACCACTGACTGACCTGCCTTCTCCCTCAGCTCCGTGAGCCGTCGCCATCGCTGACGGGGAGGCATCTACCCCACACCTGAGCCGCGTCAAACCCGGTGGAACGACCGTCACAGGAGGGTTTACCGGTGCGTCGCGCCGCTCTCGTACCGGGACTAGGCAGCGACGGCCCGGGCGGGCTGGCGCTCGCCACCCTCACTCGCCGCCGTGGCGTTGTCGCGGGCCGCCGCGGAACCCCGGACCACCAGCGCCAGCCCGGCGAGGACGATGGCGGCCGCGGCCAGCTCCGCCGGGCCGACGGGTTCGTCGAGCAGCAGCCACGCCGCGCTGAGCCCGAAGACCGGCACCAGGAGGCTGAACGGCGCCACCCGCGCGAGCGAGTACCGGGCGATCAACTGGTTCCAGATCCCGAAGCCGACGAGGGTCGACACGTACGCGACGTAGGCCACGGCGAGCAGCCCGCGCCAGGACAGGCCGGTGATCGCATCCAGCACCGCGTGGCCACCGTCGACCACGCCGGCCAGGCCGAGCAGCGGCAGCGGCGGCACCAGGCTCGACCAGACCAGCAGCGACAGCGGTCGCTTCTCGCCGCTGGCCCGCATGACCAGGTTCGCCACGGCCCAGCTGGCCGCCGCGAACAGCGTCAGCAGGAAGCCGATCACGGTGGCCTGGCCGCCGCTGCCGATCGCCAACACGCCGATCCCGACCGATCCGACCAGTACGCCGGCCACCTGCGCCCGCGCCGGCCGCTCGCCCAGCACCGCCGCCGCCAGCAGCACCGACATCAGCGCCTGCGCCTGCAGCACCAGCGAGGCCAGCCCGGCCGACATGCCCGCCGCGAGCGCGGTGAAGAGGGCGCCGAACTTCAGGACGCCGAGCACCAGCCCGTAGGCGACCACGTAGCGGAGCCGGGCGCTGGGACGCGGGACCAGGAAGACCAGCGGCACCGCCGCCGCGACGAAGCGCAGCGCGGTCAGCACGAGCGGGGGCAGGTCGCGCAGGCCCAGCTCGATGGCGACGAAGTTGACGCCCCAGATGGCGGCGACGAGCACGGCGAGAAATCGGTGCGATGCCTTCATGCCAGCTACGCTGCCCGAGCGAATGTTTAAGGACCAGTTCAATGTTCTTCATCGCTGTTGTAGCGTGGCTACATGGATCTTGACGTACGCCGGCTGCGCGTGCTGCACGAGGTCGCGCTGCGCGGCAGCGTCACCGCCGCCGCCGCGGCGCTGCACGTCACCCCGTCGGCGGTGTCCCAGCAGCTCGTCCAGCTGTCCCGGGAGGCCGGGCACGAGCTGGTCGAGCGCGCCGGGCGGGGAATCGTGCTCACCCCGGCCGGCCAGGTGCTCGCCAGCCACGCGAAGGACGTGCTGGGCGCGGTGGAGCAGGCGGTGGCTGGCCTCGCCGCGCTGCACCACCGGGTCAGCGGCACGGTGCGGGTCGGCGCCTTCGCGTCCGCGGCCGGCGCGCTGGTGGCCCCCGCCGCCGCCCGGGCGCGGGCGAAGCACCCGGAGCTGGACGTGCGGGTGATCGAGGCCGAAGACCAGCAGAGCCGCCTCGACCTGCGCTCCGGGACCCTCGACGTGGCGGTGCTGCAGGAGTACGACCACGTGCCCGCCCCGCTGGTCGACGACCTGGACCGGCACCCGGTCACCACCGACCCGATGCACCTGGTCACCCCGGTCGGGTGGCGCCGTCACACCGGCCGGCTGAGCGAGTTGCGCGACGTGCCCTGGATCGCCAGCGCCGAGCACACGCCGTGCCTGCGGTCGACGTTGCACGCGTGCCGGCTCGCCGGCTTCGAGCCGGACATCCGCCACCGTTCCGTCGACTTCGCGCTCACCCTGGACCTCGTCGCGGCCGCTCTGGGCTTCGTCCCGGAGACCAGGAACGAGTTCAGCAGGCCCTTGACGATGTTGGCGTCGCCGTTGTCGAGCACCCGCTGGATGTTCTCGCCGAGCTTGCCG
>NZ_JBSGJR010000040.1:0-22984 GCF_053605645.1 Micromonospora sp. NPDC003776 | reverse complement strand
GGGGGGCGTACCCCCACGCGCCGGCGCTTTCGCCGTACCGCCGGGTCAGCGGCGGCCGCTGGCCTTGGCGGTGTTCTTGCCGTTGTTCAGCGCCTTGCTGACGTCGTCGGCCGGGCGGCCGGAGACGTCCCGGGCGCCCTCGGCGACCGACGGGACCTTGTCGGTCGGCTGGATCACCGGCTGGCTGCTCGACCGGGCGGTCGACGCGCTGCCGGTCCCGGCCACCGCCGAGCTGCCGGCGCCGGTCTGGGTCACCTTCGCGGTCGGCTCGGGGGTCTCCACCACGATGGTGTCGACGTCCTCGCGCAGCGGCTCCAGCTTCTCGGTGCCCGTGGTGTCGAGCCGGCCGGTCGGGTCGTACTCGGTCCACTCCAGCTGCTCGCGGCGGCGGCGCATGGCCATCGCCCCGGCCAGGCCGGCGACGGTGCCGGCGGCCAGCAGGCCGGCCATCATGCCGCGCGACTTCTTCTGCTTCTTCCTGGCGATCTTCATGTTCTTGGCCTTGACCTTCTTCGACACGGCGGCCTGCTTGGCAGCGGCGGCCTTACGGCCCTTCAGGTTCTTTGCCGCAGCGTCGGCCTGCGCGTTGCGCATGGCCATCAGCAGAGGCGCGAGCGCCGCGGCCGTCGAGGCGACACCGCTCGACGCCCGGTCCCGGACCAGCATCGCGGTGGGCCCGGCGGCCACCCGGGCTGCCTGGACCCGCGGGCCGACCGTGGCGCCGGCACCCTTCGCCGCGTACGTCGCGGCCTGCCTCAGGTGACCGATGCCCTGGTTCAGCTCGGCCTTGGCGAGCTGTCCCTGGGTCTTGCGCCGCCCGATTCCAAACACGGTCCCACCTCCTGGGAGTTGTTCCTCCGTCATCCTCCACCTTCGGATGCCTCCGCATGGCCAGATCGGGCACATGGGAGGATCCGCATGGAACTGACCAACGAGTGAGGAGTACCCGTGGCCGAGGCTGTCTACGCCACCTTGCACACCAACGCTGGCCCGATCCGGCTGGAGCTCTTCCCGAACCACGCGCCGAAGACCGTCCGCAACTTCGTCGAGCTGGCCGAGGGGACCAAGGAGTACATCGACCCGCGTACCGGCCAGCCGGGCAGCGGGCCCTACTACGACGGCACCATCTCGCACCGCGTGATCAGCGGTTTCATGATCCAGATGGGTGACCCGACCGGCACCGGCCGCGGCGGCCCGGGCTACAAGTTCGCCGACGAGTTCCACCCGGAGCTGCGCTTCGACCGGCCGTACCTGCTGGCGATGGCGAACGCCGGGCCGGGCACCAACGGCTCGCAGTTCTTCATCACCGTGTCGCCGACGCCGCACCTGAACAACCGACACACCATCTTCGGTCAGGTGGCGGACGAGCAGTCGGCCAAGGTCGTGGACTCGATCGCGAACACCCCGACCGGCCCGAGCGACCGGCCGCTCCAGGACGTCGTGATCGAGCGCGTCGAGATCGAGCACAAGCCCGCCTGAGCGCGCCGCGGGTACCTTTGCTCGCATGACTGAGCGCTCCGGGCAGGCAGGTGACGCCACCGAGGGGCCGGTGCCGACCGCACCGGTCTGCTACCGGCACCCCGATCGGGCGACGTACGTCCGGTGCACCCGCTGTGACCGGCCGATCTGCCCGGAGTGCATGCGGGAGGCCTCCGTCGGGCACCAGTGCCCGGAGTGTGTCAACGAGGGACGCCGCACCGTACGGCCGGCGCGTACCGCCTTCGGTGGCGGTGCCGCCGGCCGTCAGGGCTACGTCACCAAGACGCTGATCGCCTTGAACGTGCTCGTCATGCTCCTCTCCATCGCGTCGGCGCGGAGCGGGACGGCGGTCGCCGGCGGCGGCCTCGGTGGCCTGATGGGGGGCTCGACCCCGCTGACCGAGTGGGGCGCGGTACTCGGCCTGGCGCGCTTCCCTGACAACACCGTGGGCGGGGTGGCCGACGGCCAGTGGTACCGCCTGGTCACCGCGATGTTCGTGCACTACGGCGTGGTGCACCTGCTGCTCAACATGTGGGCGCTCTGGGTGCTCGGCCGGACCCTGGAGGCGGTGCTCGGCCCGCTGCGCTTCCTCGCGCTCTATCTGATCGCCGGGCTCGGCGGCAACGTGGCGGCCTACGTCTTCACCGCACCGAACCGGTTCACGGCCGGGGCGTCGACCGCCATCTTCGGCCTCTTCGCCGCGATCTTCGTGATCATGCGCCGGCTCGGCCGGGACACCTCGTCCATCGTGCCGATCTTGGTGATCAACCTGATCTTCACCTTCACCGTGCCGGGCATCTCGATCGCCGGCCACCTGGGCGGCCTGGTCGCCGGCGCGCTGATGGCGCTGGTCCTGGCGTACGCCCCGCGGATGCGGCGGACCGTGTTCCAGACGGTGGGCGGGGCGATCATCGCGGTGGCGCTGCTCGGCCTGATCCTGGTCCGCACCGGCATGTTGATGTGAGCAGGGACCCCTGCTAACCAGCGGGGCGCGCGGCGGCCCGGGCGGCACGCAGCGCCTCGGCGACCTCCTCCGGCGGGGCGTCGAGGTCGTACCGGCCGAAGAGATGCAGCGACTCCCCCGCGTCGATCTCCAGCGCCTCGGCGGTCAACCCGCGCCGGGTCCGCCGGTCCACGCGGATCGCCTCGACGGCCGACCAGGGCAGCAACCGCCGGCCGGCGAAGCCCCGGATCACCGTGATCCCCTGGGCGTCGACGGCCAGCCGGACTGGTGCGACCAGGTCGCGTACCGCCCAGCCGGCCAGCGCGGCGGCGGCCAGCCCGGCGAGGGCGAGCCGGACCGGGTCGTCGCCCTGGAAGAGCAGGCCCAGCGCGACCAGGACGAGCGCGCCGGCCGCCTTGGCCACCGGCAGGACCGCCGGCACCCGCCACTGGCGGGCCGGGAGCGACTGTGGCATCACCGCCCCAGCATGCCAGCCGCTCGGCGCCTCCTCCCGGGCGCGGCCCGACGGTTTCGCGGCATGTCGCCGTCTCGTGGGACCCGGACACCGCGACGTGCCGCATCCCGAGTCGATCAAGGGGCGGTCCGGCGGGAACCGGGGGAGGACGACCGGCGGGCTCAGGACGTAGGATCGGAGGCAGCCCAAGTTACCGGGGAGTAGACATGAGTGACGCGGTCATCGTCGGTGCGGTACGGACCCCGGTCGGGCGGCGCAAGGGCAGCCTCGCCGGCGTGCACCCGGTCGACCTCTCGGCGCACGTGCTGCGGGCCCTCGCCGAGCGGACCGGGATCGAGCCCGGCCAGGTCGACGACGTGGTCTGGGGTTGCGTGTCGCAGGTCGGCGAGCAGTCGTGGAACGTCGCCCGCAACGCCGTGCTGGCCGCCGGCTGGCCGGAGTCGGTCCCCGGCACCACGCTCGACCGGCAGTGCGGGTCCAGCCAGCAGGCGCTGCACTTCGCCGCCGCCACCGTCCTCTCCGGACAGGCCGACCTGGTGGTCGCCGGCGGCGTCGAGTCGATGACCCGGGTGCCGATGGGCTCCAGCGTGGCCGGCGGCATGCCGTTCAGCCCCGCCATCCTCGAGCGCTACCGCGGGGTCGAGGGGGTCGCCGAGGACAGCCCGCTCCCGTTCAACCAGGGCGTCGGCGCCGAGCTGATCGCCCGGCGCTGGCGGTTCTCCCGTACCCAGCTCGACGAGTTCGCGCTGGCCAGCCACGAGAAGGCGGCCGCCGCGCAGGACGCCGGCGCGTTCGACCCGGAACTGGCCCCGGTGGCCCTGGCCGACGGCGGCAAGTTCAGCGCCGACGAGGGCATCCGGCGGGACACCTCGCTGGCCAAGCTCGGCGAGCTGGCCACCCCGTTCCAGGCCGACGGCGTGGTCACCGCCGGCTCCGCGTCCCAGATCTCCGACGGCGCCGCCGCGCTCGCGGTCACCACCAGCGAGTGGGCCAGCCGGCACGGCCTACGCCCGCTGGCCCGGGTGCACACCGCGGTGGTCGCCGCCGACGACCCGGTCACCATGCTCACCGCGCCCATCCCGGCCACCGCGAAGGCGCTGCGCCGCGCGGGGCTGGGCATCGAGGAGATCGGGGTGTACGAGGTGAACGAGGCGTTCGCCCCGGTGCCGCTGGCCTGGCTGGCGGAGACCGAGGCGGACCCGGAGCGGCTGAACCCGCGCGGCGGGGCGATCGCCCTCGGCCATCCGCTCGGCGGGTCGGGCGCCCGGATCATGACCACCATGCTCCAGCACATGCGGGACAACGGGATCCGCTACGGCCTGCAGACCATGTGCGAGGGCGGCGGGATGGCCAACGCGACCATCGTCGAGCTGCTCTGAGGCCGGAAATCGCCTCGCCCGGCGGGTGACCGTCCGCCTACCCTGCCGGGCGTGACGACGACTCCGACCCCCGCCGGGTCCACTGAGCACTGGCGGCCCGAGGCGCACGCCTGGACAGCGGGCGAGCTGGCCCGGCACGGCCGCCGGGTGACCGGTGAGGTGACGGCCCGGGTCCGTCCGTGGTCCGAGGTGTGGCAGGTGCCCACCGACGCCGGCCCGGTCTGGTTCAAGGCCAACAGTCCCGGCACCCGGTACGAGGCGGCCCTGCTGGCCGAGTTGCCCCGGCTCGCCCCCGGCCAGGTGCTCGACCCGCTCGCCGTGGACGCCGCCCGCGGCTGGTCCCTGCTTCCCGACGGCGGCCCCAGCCTGCGTGACGTGGCCCCGGGCGCCCAGGCCGTACGCCATTGGGAGCGGGTGCTGCCGGCGTACGCCGCCCTCCAGTCAGCCGCCGCGTCGGAGGTGGCGCGCCTGCTCGCCGCCGGCGTGCCGGACCAGCGGCCGGAACGGATGCCCGAGCTTCTCGACGGGCTGCTCGACGACGAGGCGGCCCTGCTGCTCGGCGCGGCGGACGGGCTGACCCCCGAGCTGCACGCGCGGCTGCGGGCGTACCGGCCGGAGTTCGCCGCGCTCTGCCGGCGGCTCGCCGAGACCGGGATCGCCGCCAGCATCCAGCACGACGACCTGCACGACGGCAACGTCTTCGTCACCGACGCCGGCTACCGCTTCTTCGACTGGGGGGACGCCTCGGTGGCCCACCCCTTCGGCACGCTGCTGGTGACGCTCCGCTCGGTCGCGTACGGCGCCGACCTGAGTCCGGACGACCCGGCACTGCGCCGGCTGCGGGACGCGTACCTGGAGGCGTGGACCGACCGGTGCGACCGGGCGACGCTG
Source organism: Micromonospora sp. NPDC003776 (assembly GCF_053605645.1). Classification (NCBI taxonomy): domain Bacteria; kingdom Bacillati; phylum Actinomycetota; class Actinomycetes; order Micromonosporales; family Micromonosporaceae; genus Micromonospora; species Micromonospora sp. NPDC003776. The sequence continues at coordinate 17,817 of NZ_JBSGJR010000040.1, read as the reverse complement.
CGCGAGGCGGCCGGCCTCGCCGTGCGCGTGGCCACGGTGAGCCGGGCCCTCTCCTGGCGGCGGGCGCTGGACACCCCCGACCCGGGTCGGGCCGAGTACGCGGCGGCGGTCCCCGGCTGGCTCGGTGAGGTGTTCGCCGATCTGCCGCTCTGAGCAGCCGTGCCGGCGGGGCCGTCCCCGCTACGCCCGCCCGGGCAGACGAACCGCCGCGAAAGGGACAAGATTCGGTTCGGGGGTCGACAGGCGGCCCGCGACCTGGCAAGAATCTTGGGGCCGGTGTGGAGCGAGTGACGCCAGGCGTCCGCCGCCGGCCTTCTGACCACGGGGACAGATTCGGGGAATCATGACACCCACCCTCTCGCTGCCCGGGCTCCGCCGGGCCGCCCACCGGACGCTGGCCGCCGCGGCCGCCGCCGTCCTCGGTACCGGCGCCGCGGTCGCCGCCACCACCGCGCCCGCCCAGGCCGCCATCGGCCCGCAGCCCGGCACGTTCACCGGCCGTGGCTTCGACTCCTACTGCGCGCCGTCCAGCGCCGAGATGCAGGCCTGGCTCGCCTCGCCGTACCGGTCGTACACCATCTACTTCGGCGGGCAGAACCGCGGCTGCGCCCAGCAGAACCTGACCAAGGACTGGGTCGCCACGCAGGTGGCGGCGGGCTGGCACCTGGTCCCGATGTACGTCGGCCTCCAAGCGCCCTGCCTGGTCACCACCGAGGCCAAGATCGACCCGACGCAGGCCGCCGCGCAGGGCCGGGCGCAGGCCGACGACGCCATCCTCCAGGCGCAGAACCTCGGTCTCCCCCGGGAAAGCGTGCTGGTCTACGACATGGAGGACTACGACGGCGGAGACGCCGCCTGCACCACGGCGGTCACCACCTTCATGAGCGCGTGGACCGCGCGCCTGCACGACCAGGGCTACCTCTCCGGCTTCTACAGCAGCATGGCGCGCGGCGTGCCCGACCAGGTGGCGGCCTACAACACCGCCGGCTACGTCCGCCCCGACTACGTGCACTTCGCCCGCTGGGACAACAACGCCACGGTCTCCGACTCCGGCATCCCGGCCGGTTACTGGTCGCCGAAACGGCGGATGAAGCAGTACGGCGGCCCGCACGACGAGACGTACGGCGGCGTCACGATGAACGTCGACAGCAACTACCTCGACGTCGCTCCGCTGCCGGCCACGAAGTTCGGCGACTTCACCGGCAACGGCTGGTCGGACGTCGCCTACCGGGAGCCGTCCACCGGCCGGCTCTACCTGTACGGCGGCAACGGCACCAGCCTGAGCGGCCGGCTGAGCCTGGGCTCCGGCTGGAACGGCATGGACGTCATCTTCCGGGCCGGCAACTTCGACAAGTCGGGCGGGGAGGACCTCATCGCCCGGGAGAAGTCGACCGGTTACCTCTGGCTCTACCCCGGCAACGGGTCGACCCCCACCACCCGGGTGTACCTCGGCGCGGGCTGGACCGGCTTCCGGGAGATCACCTCGGTCGGTGACTACAACCGCGACGGCTACCAGGACCTGGTCGCGGTGAACTCCTCCACCGGGGCGATGTACCTGTACCCGGGCACCGGGGGCACGGCGTTCAAGACCCGGGTGTACCTCGGCGCGGGCTGGAACAGCGTGGACGAACTGAACGGCGGTGGCGACTTCAACGCCGACGGCTACCCGGACCTGGTCGCCCGGGAGAAGAGCACCGGTTACCTGTACCTCTACCCGGGACGCTCGGGCGCCTTCACCACCCGGACCAAGGTCGGCAGCGGCTGGAACACCATGCGGGACCTCGTCCAGGTCGGTGACTTCGACCGGGACGGCCGCCCGGACATGGTCGCGGTGCAGAAGTCGAGCGGTTACCTCTACCTCTACCGGTGGACCGGCACGGCCTGGGCGCCGGCGCTCCGGATCGGCACCGGCTGGGGCAGCCTGACCCCGCTGCTCTGAGTCCCGCACTCCGTCCCGACGGCCCGCGCCGGTCCAGCCGGCGCGGGCCGTCGCACGTCCGGATGTCGCACCACGCGTGCGATTTGCACGGGTGGAAGTTCCGCAATTCCGGAGTGACCCATATCACCCCTGCTCACATGCTCGTTGCATCTTGCATGGACGTGTTCTCGCGAACGTTCCTTCCGGCCGCCGCCGAGGCCGGCCTGGCGACCCAGACCGTCAGCCGGCACATGCCGATCTTCCGCCGGTGCGTCGGCTGCGGTGACGCCACGATCCTGGTCACCCGGTGCAGCCGCCCGGAACACCCGATCGGCGGGGAGTACCTGATGCTCCTCACCCACCGCCGCCTGGTGGTGACCCAACAGACCCGGGTGCTGCACCGGCTGCGGCTGCACCTCAACACCGAACTGCGCGAGCTGAGCAACGTCACGTGGAGCCCCGACGCGCGCGCGCAGTGCGTCGAGCTGGCGGCCACCGCGATCGACGGAGTCCGCGAGCGGTTCCTCATCCGTACCCACCACCCCAAGCAGGTGTGGCAGCTCGACGCCCTGCTCAACCACGCTTTCCGGACCCGGCTCCGGAGCCCCGCGGAGCGGCTGGTCGCCACCATCGGCGAGCCCGTGGCGTTCGCCCGCCCGGCGGTGTTCCGCCCGGCGCCGGTGCGCTGACCCGGCTCTTACCGAATCCGAACATTCCCCCGACCTCCCCGGCCGCCGCCGGTCGGTAATCATGGGCCGGTGACCGCCGACACCACGCCGCGCGGGCTCGTCCTCGTGGTGGAGGACGAGCCGGCCATCGCCGATCTGGTCCGGCTCTACCTGACCCGGGACGGCTTCGGCGTACACCTGGAACGGGACGGGGCGGCCGGCCTGGCCGCCGCGCGGCGGCTGCGCCCGGTGGCCTGCGTGCTCGACATCGCGCTGCCCGGCCTGGCCGGCACCGAGATCTGCCGCCGGCTCCGCGAGGCCGGCGACTGGACGCCGGTCATCTTCCTCACCGCCCGGGACGACGAGGTCGACCGGATCGTCGGCCTGGAACTGGGCGCCGACGACTACGTGACGAAGCCGTTCAGCCCGCGCGAACTCGTCGCCCGGGTGCGGGCGGTCCTGCGCCGCGCCACGGGTGCGCCCGACGGGGCCGGGCAGCCCCGGGTGGTCGGCCCTGTCACCCTCGATCCGGCCCGCCGCACGGTCACCGCCGCCGGCACCCCGGTCCAGCTCACGTCCACCGAGTTCGACCTGCTCGCGCACCTGATGGCCCGGCCCGGCCGGGTCTTCACCCGGGAGGAACTGCTCGCCGGCGTCTGGGGGTACGCGGCGCACGGCGGCACCCGGACGGTGGACGTGCACGTGGCGCAGGTGCGGGCCAAGCTCGGTCCGGCCAGCGTGATCCGCACCCACCGTGGCGTCGGGTACGCGGCCGATGCCTGAGCCCGCCCACCAGCCCACCGTCGCCCTGCCGGTGATCGGCCCGCGTCCCGCCCCAGCGCCGCCCCGCCGGCGCCTGGCGCACACCCTGACCGCCCGCGCGGTGCTGGTCACCTGCGCGGTGGCCCTGGTGTCCGTACTGGTCACCGCGCTGGTCGCGGTCCCCCTGGCGGTACGCGGCGCCGAGCGGCGCGACCAGGCGGCGCTGGCCGCCCAGGCCCGGCTCGCCGCCGACGTGCTGCGCGTCCGCGCCGTACGCCAGCGGGACAGCGTCGGGGAACGGCTCATCCGTCAGCTCCGCCAGCAGGACATCGACGTCTACCTGATCCGGGCCGGGCAGGTGGATCGACCCGGCCTGCCCCGCCAGGTGGTGAACCGCGTGGCAGCCGGCGGGAACGTCTCCGGCCGCCGGCTCGTCGACGGCCGCCGGACCCTGGTCGAGGGGCGGGCGCTCGCCGGCGGCGACGGGGTGGTGCTGACCCGGGCCACCTCCACCGGGCCGTGGCGGCAGGTGCTGCTCAGCCTCTGGTTGCCGTTGCTCGCCGGGCTCGCCGCCGGGGTGGGTGCCGGCCTGCTGCTGGCCCGCCGGTTGGCCCGGCCGATCCGGGTCGCCGCCACCGCCGCCGCCCGGTTGCGGGCCGGGGACCGGGCCGTCCGGGTGCCGGTCGAGCCGCCCGACGAGGTGGCCGACCTGGCGTACGCCCTCAACGGGCTGGCCGCCGCGCTGGCCACCAGCGAGGGGCGGCAACGGGAGTTCCTGCTCTCCGTCTCGCACGAGCTGCGTACCCCGCTCACCGCCATCCGGGGTTACGCCGAGGCGCTCGCCGACGGGGTGATCGACCCGGACGGGGTGCCGGACACCGGTCGGACCATGCTGGCCGAGGCCGAGCACCTGGACCGGCTGGTCAGCGACCTGCTGGCGCTGGCCCGGCTGGAGGCGGCCGACTTCCCGCTGGAACCGGGGCCGGTGGACCTGACCCGGCTGGCCGCCGACGCCGAACGGACCTGGTCCGACCGGTGCGCGGCGGTGGGGGTGCCGTTCCGGGTGGAGACGCCGGGCGGGCCGGTGCCGGCGTACACCGATCCCGGCCGGATCCGGCAGGTGGTGGACGGGCTGCTGGAGAACGCGCTGCGGGTCGTACCCCCGGGGGCGCCGGTGGTGCTGGCGGTCCGGCCGGCCGGCGCGGACCCGGCCGCCGGCGGTGTCGTCGAGGTCCGCGACGGCGGACCCGGCTTCACCGACGACGACCTCGCGGTGGCGTTCGAGCGCGGTGCGCTGCACCAGCGCTACCGCGGGGTACGGAAGGTGGGCAGCGGGCTGGGCCTGGCGCTGGCGGCCGGGCTGGTCCGCCGGCTCGGCGGCGAGATCGGCGCCGGCCACGCCCCGGAGGGCGGAGCCGCCTTCACCGTCCGGCTGCCCGCCGATCCTTACCTGATCCGAACATCGGCCTGACGCTCCGCTCGCCGGAGCGGGGGAGGCTGGGGTGACCACGGAGGAGAAAGGACAACCGATGGCACGTCAGGGAATCGTCACCGGCGTCACCGCGCTGTTCGCCGCGGCCGCGCTCGGCCTCGCCGGTTGCGGCCCCGCCCAGGTCGCGCAGGACACGGCGAAGGAGACCGCGGTCGAGGTGGCCGCCGCCATGGGCGCGGACGGCCAGGCGCTCACCGCGATGGGCTTCGACGCCGCCGACCTGGACGTGGCTCCGGTCGCCGACCCCGCCCCCTCGGCGTCGGCCGGGGAGCAGGCCGGCCCGCGGGACAAGCGCGGCCAGCAGGGCCAGGAGTGGCGCAAGCGGCACCGGGCCCGGGTGCTGCTGCGGAAGAACATCCTGCACGGCGAGGTGGTGGTGCAGACCAAGGAGGGCGGTACGAAGACCATCGCCGTGCAGCGCGGCCAGGTGACCGCGATCGACGACCGGTCGATGACCGTGAAGTGCACCGACGGCTTCACCATGACCTGGACGTTCGGCGACAAGCTGCGGGTGGTCGAGCGGCGACACACCGTGCGGTCCACCGACCTCAAGGTCGGTACGACGGTCGGCGTGGCCGGGGCGAAGGACGGCGACGGCGGCGTGGCCCGACTGATCGTGGTCCCGTTCCGGCAGCAGTGAGCCGGCGGGGGCGGCCGTTCCGGAGGGCGGCCCGCCCCCGTCCACCTCGGCCTTCATCACAGGTCTTGACAAAGCTCCGGGCGCTGCACTCACCGAGGCGGGGGCCTGCCAGGTTACGCTAGGGCCGACTTACCGTCGCCACCGTGGAGAACCCGTGAAGCTCTCGATCCTCATGCCGGTCTACAACGAGGAAGAACGCATAGCGGATGCCCTGAAGCAGGCATTTGCGGTGGACTATCCGTGCGAGATCGAGCTCGTCGTCGTCGACGACGGCAGCCGGGACGGCACCGCGGAGGTCCTCGGCCGGGTCGACGACCAGCGGCTTCGGGTCATCACCCACCCGCGGAACGCGGGCAAGGGCGCCGCGATCAGGACCGCGGTGGACAACGCCGAGGGTGAGTACATGGTCATCCTCGACGCCGACCTCGAGTACGACCCGCAGGACATCCCGAAGCTGCTGGAGCCCGTGCTCGACGGGCGGGCGAAGGTGGTCTACGGCAACCGCACCTTCGGCAGCCACAGCGCCTACAGCTTCTGGTACGTGATGGGCAACAAGGGCGTCACCACGGTGGCGAACGTGCTCTACAACTCCTACATCGGCGACCTGGAGACCTGCTTCAAGCTGATGCCGCTGGAGCTGTACCGGTCGCTGGAGATCCGGTCCCGCGGCTTCGGCATGGAGGCCGAGGTCACCGGCAAGCTGCTGCGCCAGCGGATCCGCCCGTACGAGGTGCCGATCAGCTACCGCGCCCGGGGCCGGGAGGAGGGCAAGAAGATCACCTGGAAGGACGGCGTCGAGGCGGTCTGGATCCTGGCCCGCGAGCGCGCCCGGCGTCGCCCCGTCACCCGCTGACGCCGCCCTTCCGGTCCCGCCCGGTTCAGCCGGACGGGTGCAGGAACGCGTCGACCGAACGGCGCAACCCGGCGGCGTCCAGGCCGTGCCAGCGGTCGTGGTCCTCCGGCGAGCCGTAGCGGCGCAGGTCCGCCCGGCCCACGCCGAGGGCGAGCAGCCGGTGCGGCCGGTCGGCCAGCGCGTCGCCGACCACCCGGGCCGAGGTGCCCGCCAGGTACGGCTCCACCAGAATCACCTCGCTGCCCGCGAGGGCCCGCAGCCCGGCGGTGTCGAACGGGCGCGGCCGATGGGTGTACGCCACAGTGACCGGCCGGCCGGCGACGGCCGCCAGCGCCTGGTCCAGCAGCGGCCCGACCGCCACCAGCAGCGGCGCCCCCGGCCCGGCGTCCCGGATCACCCGCAGGTCACCCGCGTCCGGGTACGCGGTCCCGTTGCTCTGCGTGGAGAGCCGCACGTACGCCGAGTCCTGCCGGTCGCACACCACGTCACGCAGCACCCGCGGCACCTCGTCCCGGTGTCCGGGCACGTGCACCGTCCAGTCCCGCAGGGTGTCGATCAGCGCCACGTCGGCCGGTGCCAGGTGGGTCCGTCCTGCCGCCGCCCGGTCGTACGACGCGCCGACGCTGACCAGCACCGCCCCGACCCCCTGGTGGTCGAGGTCCAGCTTGAGCTGCTCGTACGCCCGCTCGACCAGGAACGGCGCGTAGCTGTGCACGATGGGACGCAGCCCGGTCAGCGCCAGCCCGCCGGCCACGCCCACCATGAGCTGCTCCCGGATGCCGACGTTGAGCACCCGGTCGGGGTGACGGTCGGCGGCCGGGGCGAACGCCGCCGCGGAGATGTCGGCCAGCACGACGGCGGTCCGCGGGTCGGCCAGGAACTCGGTGGCGGTGGCCACGAAGGTGTCGCGCACGGTCACTCCCCGTTCTCGGTGACGACCGCGACGACGACGTGCGGCCGGTGGTGGTCGTGCCCGGTGAGGGCGGTGTGCAGGGCCTCGTGATCGCGGCCGTCGACGGTCGTCGCGGTCCACCCGTTGACGGTGAACCGGCTGTCCGCGCCGCCCGGCCAGCCGTGGCTCGCCGACCGGTTGTCCAGCACGATCGCGGTGAGGTTGGCCAGGCCGGTCGCGCCCGCGTAGGCGATCGCCTCGTGGTTGGAGCCCTCGTCCAGCTCGGCGTCGCCGAGCAGCACGTACACCCGGGGGTCCGGGCGGCCCTGGGCACGCAGGCCGAGCGCGGTACCCACGGCGAGCCCCAGGCCGTGCCCCAGCGAGCCGGAGCCGATCTCCACCCCCGGCACCAGCAGCCGGTCCGGGTGGTCGCCGAGCCGGCTCTCCGGGCCGCCCTGGTCGTCCAGCCACTCCACCGGTACGAAGCCCTTGGCCGCGAGCAGCGCGTAGTAGCCGGCGACCGCGTGCCCCTTCGAGAGCAGGAACCGGTCCCGGTCCGGGTCGTCCACGGTCTCCGGACTGATCCGGAGCACCCGGTCGTAGAGCACCTGGAGCACGTCCAGGGTCGAGTACACGTTCGGGCCGAAGTCGCGCCCGGCGCGGACCCGGTCCAGCAGTGCCGCCAGGCGGGCGGGGTCGGTGGCGGTCGTCGTCGTCATGCGGATAGCCTCGGAGTTGAAGTTCACTTCAACTCAAGGCTCTGTGATGCACGAATCACTCACCATCGGACAGCTCTCCGCCCGCAGCGGGGTGGCCCCCTCCGCGCTGCGCTACTACGAGCGGCTGGGGCTGATCCGAGCCGAGCGCACCGGCGGCAACCAGCGCCGGTACGCCCGCACCGAACTGCGCCGGGTGGCCTTCGTCCGGATCTCCCAGCAGGTCGGCGTCTCGCTGGAGGAGATCAAGGAAGCGCTGGACTCCCTGCCCTCCTCGCGGACGCCCACCCCGGACGACTGGGCCGCGCTGTCCCGGGCCTGGCGGGACCGGCTGGACGAGAAGATCCGGCTGCTCGGCAAGCTCCGCGACGACCTGGACGGCTGCATCGGCTGCGGCTGCCTGTCGTTGCAGCGCTGCACCCTCTACAACCCGGGCGACACGCTGGCCGCCGAGGGCCCCGGCGCCCGCCTGATGCTGCCCCGCCCGCCCGACGCCGCCTGACGGGTCACCGGACCAGCAGCACCTTGCCGACGTGGTCGTTGGTCTCCACCAGGCGGTGCGCGTCGGCGGCGTCGGCCATCCTCGCCCGGGCGTGCACGACCGGCCGGACCGTCCCAGCCTCGATCAGCGGCCACACCTGCTCGCGTACGCCCCGGACGATCGCCGCCTTCTCGTCCAGCGGGCGGGACCGCAACGCCGTGGCGTGCACCGAGGCCCGCTTCGCCAGCAGCATGCCCAGGTCCAGTTCGCCCTTGCGGCCGCCCTGCATACCGATCACCACCAACCGGCCGCCGGTGGCGAGCGCCGCCACGTTCCGGGGCAGGTACGCCGCCCCCATGATGTCGAGGATCACGTCCGCGCCCCGGCCGTCGGTGACCCGGTGGACCTCCTCGACGAAGTCCTGCTCCCGGTAGTCGACGGTGTGCGCGGCACCCAGTTCGCGCAGCCGCGCGTGCTTCTCGGCCCGCGCGGTCGCCACCACAGTCGCGCCGAGCGCTGCCCCGAGCTGGATCGCGAAGGTGCCGATCCCGCTGCCGCCGCCGTGCACCAGCAGCGTCTCGCCCTTGGCCAGCCGGGCCAGCTGGACCACGTTCGACCAGACCGTGCACGCCACCTCCGGCAGCGCCGCGGCGTCGACCAGGTCGACCCCCGCCGGCACCGGCAGCAACTGCCCGGACGGCACGGCGACCCGCTCGGCGTAGCCACCGCCGGCCAGCAGCGCGCAGACCTCCTGACCGACCGCCCACCCGGTGACCTCCGGGCCGACCTCGCTCACCACCCCGGAGCACTCCAGCCCCGGGTACGCGGGCGCGCCGGGCGGCGGCGGATAGTGCCCCTGCCGTTGCAGCAGGTCCGCCCGGTTCACCGCGCTGGCCCGCACGTCCACCACCACCTCGTCGGGACCGGGCCGGGGATCGGGCACCTCGGACCAGATGAGGGCGTCGGGCCCGCCGGGCTTCGGGATCGTCATCGCGCGCATGGCCCAGTCTTACCCGATCCGTCCCTCCGCCCACGCCCGAGCCAGGATCTCGTCCACCGTCGCGGCCGGGGTCTGCGCCGAACTGTCCAGCCACAGCCCGATCCGGGGCGTGTCGGCCCGGAACCCGGCGTCCAGGTCGGCCACCGGCCAGTCGCCGTACCCCTGCTTGGGCCGGTCGCGCTCGCGGGCGGCGACCACGTCCGCGCGCGGCGCGAGCACCACCACCGCGAGCGGGCGGTGCCGGATCCGGTCGACCATCGCCGGCAGTTCGGCGCCGAGCACCACGTCCTGCAGCACGACGGTGAACCCCGCGGCGGCGTAGCGGTCCGCCGCGGCGGCGGCGAGGTCGTAGCGGAGCCGGAGCTGGCGCCACGCCTCGTCGGAGAGCTCCGCGGTCATCGCCGCCCGCCCACCGACGATCATCCGGCGGAACACGTCCCCGCGCAGGTGCACCGACCGGGGCAGCCGCCGGGCCAGCAACTCGGCCACTGTGGACTTGCCGGCGGCCATGATCCCGCTGATCAGCACCACTGCCGGTGTCTCCCACACTCGACCATCCTGTCAGTACGGGTGGGACGCCCGCCTCGGCCGGGAACGGTCCGTGGCAGACTATGCACGGTCGCGTACCCCTCGGGGACGCGCCCGGGAGGGTTCGCCTAGTGGCCGATGGCGCTGGTCTTGAAAACCGGTAAGGGCAGCGATGTCCTTCGTGGGTTCGAATCCCACACCCTCCGCCTCCCCGCGAAAACAGCCCCCTGACCAACCCGTCAGGGGGCTGTTCCGGGCCGGCGAGGTGCCGGAAGCGGGCTGCCGTCAGCTGCTGCAGGCGGCGCCGTTGAGGGTGAACCCGCTCGGCGCGGCGGTGTTGCCGGTGTGGGTGGCCTGGAAACCGATCGTGGTCGACCCGCCCGGCGGGATGCCGGCGTTGTAGCTGACGTTGGTCGCGGTCACCTGGCCGCTGGTCGGGGAGTACGTGGCGTTCCAGCCCGAGGTGATGTTCTGCCCGGACGCGAGGTTGAATTTCAGCGACCAACCGTTGATGGTGGCCGTGCCGGTGTTGGTGATGGTGATGTTGTCGGTGAGGCCGTTGTTCCAGGCGCTCACCGAGTTGCTCACCCGGCACGCTCCGCCGCCCGGGTTCGGCGGCGGGCTGCTGGTCGTCGGCGGCGGGGTCGTCGGGGTGGGTCCGATGGGGCCCTCACTCACCGTGATGTTGGAGCTGCCGCTGCTCTGATACCCCTCGGTGGCCATGATCTGGTAGTCGTGGGTGCCGAGGTTGAGGCCGAGGCTGGCCCAGGCGTTGAAGTGGTTGGCGGTGGTGATGGTGCCGCTGTTGCGGTGCGACTGCCGGACGCTCCAGTACTGGTAGAACGTCGCCGTGCCGTCGATGGAGGGCTGGTTGACCCGCTGGGTGCGGTAGATGTCGTAGGTGCTGCCGTCGGTGGTGACGGAGCCCAGCCGGGTGGCGCCCGTGCTCGGGTTGTACGAGCCGAAGTTCTCGACGATGTAGTACTCGATCAGCGGGTTCCGGGTCCAGCCGTAGAGCGCCAGGTAGCCGTTGCCGTTCGGGCTGAAGCTGCCCGAGTAGTTCACGGTGTGGCTGGAGCCGGGCTTCCAGCCCTTGCCGACCACCATGTTGTTCATGTTGCTCCACTGGACGCTGTAGTTGCCGCCCGCGCCCAGCGTCATGGTGACGTTGCCGTTGTCCTTCCAGTACGAGTAGAAGAAGCCGTTGTGGGTGCCGGTCGAGTTCGAGGTGATGATCCGGTCGGCCTCGGCGTGGGCGACGCCGGTCATGGTTGCCGACGCCGCGGCCAGCACGACGGCGGTGGCACCGGCGAGGAGCAGCCGCATCCGGCTGCGCCGCCGGCGCGTGGGTGGGACGGGGGACTCATGCACGGGCGTACATCCTCCTCGTGAGGCAGCCCGAGGGTCGGGCCGCAAGACAGGAACCAGCTCGCTGCCGTGGCCCGGACTGGCAGCCGTTGAGGTTCATCGATGCCTGAATCATCGATCCGCCTCATCGTGCTGTCAACAACTTCCGGAAGTCTTACGAGGGACCGCCGGGCCCGCCCGAGCTGGGTTGCGTTCCTGGGCAGGAAACTCTCGGTCGGCGGCCCGAGGGACTGGGGACCTTCCCGGCCGAGGCCGCGACTCTCAGCCGAGAATTGCGGCGGCGTCGTCGAAAGTTTCGGCGTCGGTTCGGTGGGCCAGGCCGGACACGTTGCCCTTCCCGGTTCGCCCAGGGCACGCGAAGGGGTATGAAGGGGCGCAGGACATTCGCGCGCACCCGGAAGGACCGTTTCGATGACCCTGGAACGACCGATCGCCCCGGACCCGTACGAGCTGCTGCCGACGGTGCCGTCGTTCACGCTGACCAGCGACGACGTGCACAACGGCGAGCCGATGGACGCGCGGTACGCGCACGGCAGCGCCGGTGGCGAGAACGTCTCCCCGCAGCTGTCCTGGTCGGGCTTCCCGGACGAGACCAAGAGCTTCGTGGTCACCTGCTTCGACCCGGACGCCCCGACCGGCAGTGGCTTCTGGCACTGGGTGCTGGTGGACGTGCCCGCCTCGGTGACCGAGCTGCCGACCGCGGTGCAGGAGAGCGACCTGGGCGGCGCGTTCAGCATCCGCAACGACTACGGCGACACCGGCTACGGCGGCGCCGCCCCGCCGCCCGGCGACCGCCCCCACCGGTACGTCTTCGCGGTGCACGCGGTCGACGTGGAGCGGCTCGACGTGGGCCGGGAGGCCAGCCCCGCCTTCGTCGGCTTCAACCTGGCGTTCCACACCCTGGCCCGGGCGGTGATCCGCCCGACGTACCAGATCAAGGAGTGAGGGAAGCGGGGCCTCCGCCGGTGCGGAGGCCCCGCGCCGGTCAGGCGGGGACCCGGGCGACCGCGAAGACGGACTGGCCGAAGGGCGGGCGTACGGCCTGCTCGGCCGCCTTGGTGGCGGGCAGGACCAGGCTGTCGTAGATCTTCACCATCGGGCCCTCCTTCGGCATCAGCCGGAAGACCTTGGTGGCCATGAAGTAACCGATCAGGCCGAGCGCGTTCGCGTAGTGGATCTTTTCCACGGTGAGGCCCGCCTCGGTCATCGCCGCGGCGAGCGTCTTCTTCGTGTAGCGCCGGACGTGGCCGGTGGCGATGTCCGCGGGGCTCATCGCGAACTGGAACGCCGGCACGATGATGACCACCGCACCGCCGGGCCGGACCAGGTCGCGCATGCTGCGCAGCGCGCCCACGTGGTCCTCGATGTGCTCCAGCACGTTGTACGACACGGCCGCGCTGTAGTCGCCGGGCTCGGAGTGCGGCAGCAGCATCTGCCGGACCTCGATGGTGGGGTGATCGGCGAGTCGCTCCTTGAGCCGGACCAGCCGGTCCGGGTCCGCCTCGGTGGCGGTGATCCGGGGCAGGCGCTCGGACCACTCCAGCGCGTAGTCGCCCAGCCCGCTGCCGATCTCGATGGGGTTGTCACCGAGGTAGGGCACGGCCAGCTCGACGAACCACCTGCGGTGGTTGACCGCCGTCGCCAGCCCTTCGAGCACCTCCGACTGGACGCGCTGGTCCCCAGTGATTTCTGCCATGCGTCGATTCCTCACGATATGACTGACCCGCGCCTGGACCGACAGAGTCAACCATCTGGATGGCTGGGTGGGAAATCGGGGCACCGGGGGTGGCCGAATTGCGGTCGGGGGAGGGCACGTGATCGGCGGTCGGCGAACCCGGCACATAGTACGCCAGTACCCCGAAACATGTCACGGCCCGGCCATACCCTGACTACGCTCTGAATTGCCATGACTACTCCTCAATCGGACGCCGCCTGCGGTGGTCCCGCCGAGGGTGCGTCCGACGGGGGCGAGCGGCCGGCGTGGCGGCGCTGGATCGACCTCGCCGCCGTGCTCAGCTTCGTGCTGCTCGCCTTCTGGGTGACCGCGCGGTTCTGGATGAACCCGGCCGCCGGGGTGCGGGACAACCGTTCGGACCAGGCGCAGTTCGAGTGGATGATGGCACACGGTGCGCGAGTGGTTACGCAATTCGTGGATCCGTTCACGACCGACCGGATGAATGTCCCGGACGGCGTCAATCTGATGGCGAATACGTCCGTATTATCCACTTCTCTGCCAATGACGCCGGTCACCGTGTTGTTCGGGCCACGTTGGGCATTCCTGCTGTTTCTCACCCTCGGTATGGCGGCCACCGGGATCGCGTGGTATTTCGTCCTTTCCCGGGTGCTCATCGGCAGCCGGGGACCGGCCTGGCTCGGCGCCGGCTTCTGTGCCTTCGCGCCGGCGATGGTGTCGCACGCCAACGCGCACCCCAACATCGTCAGCCAGTTCGTGGTGCCGTTGATCGTCTGGCGGACCCTGCGCCTGGCCGAGCCCCGCCGCTGGCTGCGCAACGGGCTGCTGCTCGGCCTGATGATCGTCTGGCAGGCCTTCCTCAACCTGGAGATCCTGCTGATGACGGCGATCGGGCTGGCCGTCGTGGTGGGCGCGCTCGCGGTCGGCCGGCCCTCGGTACGCCGGGCGATCCGGCCGTTCTGCGCCGGCCTCGCGGTGGCCGCCGTCCTCGCCGGGGTGCTCCTCGCCTACCCGCTGTACGTGCAGTTCTTCGGGCCCGGCGCCTACCAGGGGCTGTCCCGGCTGATCCGGGGCTACCGCACCGATCTCGCCTCGTTCGTCGCCTGGTCCCGCGAGTCCCTCGCCGGGGACGCCCGGGGCAGCGTGTGGCTGGCCAAGAACGCCACCGAGGAGAACGCCTTCTTCGGCTGGCCGCTCGTCGTGCTGGTCGGCGCGCTGGTCTGGTGGCTGCGACGCAACGTCGTGGTGCTCGCCCTGGCCGGGGTCGGGCTGCTCTTCGCCGTCTTCTCACTGGGCCGGGAGATCCGCTTCGACGGGCAGGACACCGGCGTCCCGGCCCCCTGGGCGGTGCTGGAGCACCTGCCGGTCCTGCACTCGGTGGTGCCCACCCGCTGGTCCCTGGCGCTCACCCCGATCATCGGGGTCCTGCTCGCCCTCGGGGCGGAGCACGTCCGGCACCTGGCCCGGCGGCACCCGGCCGCCCGTCCGCAGCTCCGGTTCGTCACGGCCACCGTGCTGACCATGGCGCTCCTGCCGCTCCTGCCCACCCCGCTGCCGTCGGTACGCCTGGACCCGATCCCCGCCTTCGTCACCTCCGGGGCGTTCCGCCCGTACGTCGCCGGCGGGCACAGCATCGTGACCCTGCCGCTGCCCGACACCACGTATCCCGACCCGCTGCGCTGGGCCGCCGACACCCGGCTGGACCTCCCGCTGGCCCGCGGCTACTTCCTCTATCCGGACACCCGGCCGGGACGGGGACGGGTGGCGCTCTTCACCGCACCGCCGCGCCCCACCAGCACCTTCTTCACCACGATCCGCACCACCGACGGGGTGCCGCCGATCACGCCGGCGGATCGGGTGTCCGCGGTCGACGACCTGCGCTACTGGCGGGCCGGCGCGGTGATCCTCGACCCCGCGCTGCGGCAGGCCGACGCGCTACGCCGGGGGATGACCGCGCTGACCGGCATCGAGCCGAGGTACACCGGCGGCGTCTGGCTGTGGGACGTCCGGCCCCTGGTTCGCTGAGCAGCCGGCCGCACAGCGGCGGGCCGGTCAGGACGGGCGGAGGCAGCAGCCCTGGCAGATCTTCGGCCGGGGCAGGGTGAAGGCCAGGCAGCAGGTACGCCGCTGCACGGTCGGCTCGCCGGCCGGGCCGGGCACCAGCTCCACCAGGTCGCTCAGCTCGAGCGTGTCGAGCAGCGTCCCGATCGTCTCGCCGGCCGGGCCGGGCAGGGCGTCCGAGGCGCGCAGGATGCCGTGCGCGATGCCCGAGGCGACGGAGCCGAGCAGCGTACGGGTGCCGAGCCGGACCTCGGTCTGGATGGCCGCGATCAGCGGCAGGAAGTGTGCGTCGAGCAGGCTGGCGCGCAGCGCGCCGAGCAGCGCCGCCTCGTCGGCGACCACCCGTACGCCGGGGTGGTCGGCCACCGCCAGCGGGTCACCGGGCAGCACCGCGACCGTGGTCGAGCTGCGCAGGCCCAGGGTGAGCAGCTGGTGGTGATCCTCGAAGTGGACCAGCACGTCGGCCGGGTCGAGCAGCGGCACCCGCCGGGCCGAGGCCCAGCCGAGCACCACCGGCAGCGCGGTCCAGTAGCTGTACGACTTCCAGGCCAGCGCCGCGCAGGCGTGCGGCGTGCCGCCGAAGCGCCGGGTGGCGGCGGCGAGGAATTCCGGCAGCAGGGTGCCGTCGATCAGCCGGGTCGCGGGGGACCAGCGGGCCTCGTCGGCGGTGACCAGCAGTCCGGGGGCGAGCCCGGGCAGGTCGTCGGTGCCGAACATGGCGCGCAGGGTGGCGGTCACCGGGGCCAGCGGCGTGGCGACGGCCTCGCGCCTCGGCATCACCGCAGTCACCTTGATCCGTCCCCTGTCTGGTGGTCCCCACCGGTCGCCATCCGTCTGTTCGAACTAAGGCTAGCCTAACCACAGTTCCCGGGCGGGGGAAGTCGCGCCGAGGGGTCGATGGAGAGGTCCCGGTCACTCCGCGGGCGTCGCCGCGTGCCGCGTACTACCCGGCCGGGCGGGCGGAAAACGCCGTCGGCGGGCCGGCGGGACCGGGCAAGTATCGACGCTCACCGTTGAATTGGCAAGACACCTGTCGAATACGAGGCAGTTTCCGTACACGTTCGGCCACCGAACGTGAAAATGAGGCTCCCGTGTACGAGGAAGCCGATGTCGACCTCCCCCATCGAGCGCGCCGCCGACTCGTTCGCGGCCGAGCTCGCCCGGCACCGCACCGGCCGAGGGCTGTCCAAGAAACAGCTGGCGACCCTGATGGGCTTCGACCCGTCGTACGTCAGCCACGTCGAGGGGCGACGGCACCGGCCTACCGAGGACTTCGCCCGCCGGGCCGAGGCCGTCCTGGCGGCCAGCGGCGCGATCTGGCAGCGCTTCCGGGAGTACGACGAACTCCGGCACGCCCGCTCCGGGGGCCACCACCGGGAGCCGCCCGTCCCCGGGCAGTGGTTGCCGCCCGGCACCGGCCTGGTGGTCGAACGGGAGTCCGCCACCCTCACCTGGACCGACGAGGGCTACCACTGCGCCATCCGGCGGGAGCTGTACAACGCGGGCACCGAGCCGGTCACCCGCTACCTGGTCCGGGTCGCCGTGGACCGCTACCCCGACGACCCCGGTCGCTCCAACCGGCACCACCGGGAACACCCACTCACCTTCGCCGAGCTGCAACTCGCCGCGTACCGCGACGACGGGGGCAGCCGCGAACCGATGCACTGGCGGGCCAAGCACGACCGGGACGCGTTCAAGGAGATCTGGCTGCTCTTCGAGAACGCCGAGGGCCGGTTCCCGCTCTACCCCGGCGACCGGGTCACCATCGAGTACGCCTACCGCGTCGGCCGGGACAAGTGGGGCCCCTGGTTCCAGCGCGCCGTACGCCTGCCCACCCGGCACCTTGCCGTCCGGCTCGACCTCCCGGCCGGCCTCGACCCGAAGGTGTGGGGAGCGGAGACGTCCCTCTCCTCCGAGGAGGGGCCGCTGCGTACCCCCATCCAGCGCCGGGCCGAGGGTGGCCGGGTAATCTTCGACTGGGCCACCGACGATCCACCGCTCAACGCCCGGTACCGGATGCAGTGGCGCTTCCGGGGCCTGCCGCCGGAGACCGAGCCGGACGGCCGCGCACCGGGCGTACGGGTACGGCCCAGCGACCGGATGCGCGGCATCGGCATCGTGCAGCGCGGCGACGACCTGCTCCGCCAGCCGTCCCGCCAGTTCGACCTGCCCCGCGAGGAACGCGTGGCCCGGGAGGTCGTCGACCGGCTCGCCGGCATCCTGGACCGCCTCGACGAGCTGCATCCGTTCAGCAAGGGCGTCGGCATCGCCGCGCCGCAGCTCGGCCAGCCGTGCGCTGCCGCCCTGGTCCGCCCGGCCGACCGGGCCGCCGAGCCGGTCGTCCTGCTCAACCCCCGGGTGGTCGACGTCGCCACCGAGACCGACGAGCAGTACGAGGGTTGCCTCTCCTTCTTCGACCACCGAGGCCTGGTGCCCCGCCCGCTCCGGATCGACGTGGAACACGCCCTCTGGGACGGTAGCCGGGTCATCACGTCCTTCGAGTTCGGGATGGCCCGGTTGGTCGCCCACGAGATCGACCATCTGGAAGGGCGCCTCTACGTCGACCGGATGCCCCCCGGCGTGCCGCTGGTGCCGGTTGAGGAATACCGCGACACCGGCCACCCCTGGCGCTACTGAGGATCGCCGGCAGATTCCGGTACGCGGGCCGGTTGCCGCCAGGCCTCGGTGGTCGAAGAAGGAGAGGCAACCCTCGTACTGCTCGTCGGTCTCGGTGGCGACGTCGAC
>NZ_JBSGJR010000039.1:0-23040 GCF_053605645.1 Micromonospora sp. NPDC003776 | reverse complement strand
GCCGGCGGGTCCACGGGGGGCGCGGCCGGATCGTCGGCCGGATCACGACCCGTCCCGGCGGTTGCTGCTCGCCCGGGGGGCGGCGATCTTCGCCGGGCTCACCGCCGCCGGCATCACCGGGTACGGCGTCCGCACCGCGCTGGGCCCGCCGCAGCTGGACCGGGTCCGGATCCCGCTGGCGAAGCTGCCGCGCAGCATGGACGGCCTGCGGATCGCCACGGTGTCGGACATCCACCTCGGACCGCTGACCGGCCGCGGGCACACCGAGCGGATCGTCGCGATGATCAACCGGTTGGACGCCGACCTGGTGGCGATCGTCGGTGACCTGGTCGACGGCTCGGTGGCCGAGTTGGGGGACGAGGCCGCGCCCCTGCGTGACCTGCGCTCCCGGTACGGCAGCTTCTTCGTCACCGGCAACCACGAGTACTACTCCGGGGTCGAGGACTGGGTCCGCGAGGTGGACCGGCTCGGCGTCCGGGTGCTGCAGAACGAGCGCCAGGAGATCCACGCCCGCGGTGGCGTGCTGGACCTGGCCGGGGTGAACGATGTGACGGCCACCGGCACCGGGCTGGCCGCCCCGCCGGACTACGCCGCCGCCCTGGCCGACCGGGACCCGAGCCACCCAGTGGTGCTGCTGGCCCACCAGCCGGTCGCCGCGCACGAGGCCGCGAAGTTCGGCGTCGACCTCCAGCTCTCCGGGCACACCCACGGCGGCCAGATGGCGCCGTTCAACCTGCTGGTCCCGCTCCAGCAGCCGGTGGTCTCCGGCCTCGGCGAGGTGGACGGCACCAAGGTCTACGTGACCAACGGCGCCGGCTTCTGGGGCCCGCCGGTCCGGGTCGGCGCCCCACCACAGGTGACCCTGGTCGAGCTGCACGCCCAATAGCGCGCCCGGCCCGCGCCGTCCAGCGGGGGATTGCTCAGGTCACCCGTACGCGTGGCGGCGTACGCCCGGGGGAGCCGGCGTGACAGGATGCGGCGTGCCTCCGTTCAGCGCCGCACCCCCCGGTGGCTTCCCGCCATTCGTCGCGGATCTGCACATCCACTCGAAGTATTCGCGCGCGTGCAGCCGTGACCTGACCCTGCCCAACCTGGGCTGGTGGGCCCGGCGCAAGGGCATCGGTGTGCTCGGCACCGGTGACTTCACGCATCCCGCCTGGTACGACCACCTGCGCGAGACGCTGCACCCGGCCGAGCCCGGGCTGTTCCGGCTGAGCCCGGAGGCGGAACGGGACATCGCCCGCCGCCTGCCGCCCCGGCTGGCGAGCGCGGCCGAGGCGGACCCGGTCCGGTTCATGCTCAGCGTGGAGATCTCCACCATCTACAAGCGGGACGACCGGACCCGCAAGGTGCACCACCTGATCTACCTGCCGGACCTGGAAGCGGTCGGCCGGTTCAACACGGCGCTCGGGCGGATCGGCAACCTCGGGTCGGACGGCCGGCCGATCCTCGGCCTGGACTCGCGGGACCTGCTGGAGATCACTCTGGAGGCGAGCCCGGACGGCTACCTGGTGCCGGCGCACATCTGGACGCCCTGGTTCTCGGCGCTCGGCTCGAAGTCCGGCTTCGACGCCATCGCCGACTGCTACGCCGACCTGGCCGACCAGGTCTTCGCGGTGGAGACCGGGCTCTCCTCGGACCCCGAGATGAACTGGCGGGTCGGCAGCCTGGACCGCTACCAGCTGGTGTCCAACTCGGACGCGCACTCGCCGCCCGCGCTGGCCCGCGAGGCCACCGTCTTCACCTCCGGCCGCGACTACTTCGCCATCCGGGAGGCGCTGCGCACCGGGGACGGCCTGGCTGGCACCATCGAGTTCTTCCCGGAAGAGGGCAAGTACCACGCCGACGGCCACCGGCTGTGCGGGGTGAACTGGTCCCCGGAGCGGACCCGCGAGGCCGGGGGACGGTGCCCGGAGTGCGGCAAGCCCCTGACGGTGGGCGTACTGAGCCGGGTGGAGGAGCTGGCCGACCGTCCCGATGGGCACCGGCCGGCGCACGCCCGAGCGGTCACCCATCTGGTCCCGCTCGCCGAGATCCTCGGCGAGATCAACAAGGTCGGCGCGCGGTCCAAGAAGGTCGAGGGGAAGCTCAACGACCTGATCGCGGCGCTCGGCCCGGAGCTGGAGATCCTGACCGGCACGCCGCTGGACGAGATCGGCCGGGTGGGCGGCGAGCTGCTCGCCGAGGGGATCGGCCGGCTGCGCCGGGGCGAGGTGCGCCGGGTGCCCGGCTACGACGGCGAGTACGGCGTGATCACCCTTTTCGACCCAGCCGAGCTGGGCGCCTCGGGCGGCTCGGGCGCGCAGGACACGCTCTTCGACGTACCCGTGCCCGCGCCGCGAAAGCCCACGGAGCCGGCGGCGAAGCCCCGGGCCAAGCGCCCGGCGGCGGCCAAGGCGGAGCCGAAGCGGAAGGCCGCGCCGCCACCCCCACCGCCGATCGCGCCGGCGCCCTCCCCGCACGAGCCGTTCGAGCCGATGCTCGCCGGCATGGAGGAGGTCGGCACCGGCCTGCTGGACCGGCTCGACGCGATGCAGCGGGTGGCCGCCTCCGCGCCGGGCGGTCCGCTGCTCATCGTGGCGGGCCCGGGCACCGGCAAGACCCGGACCCTGACCCACCGGATCGCCTACCTCTGCGCGGAGCTGAACGTCTTCCCCGAGCAGTGCCTGGCGATCACCTTCACCCGGCGGGCGGCCGAGGAACTGCGGCACCGGCTGGACGGACTGCTCGGCCCGGTGGCCGAGGACGTCACGGTCGGCACCTTCCACTCGCTGGGGCTGACCATCCTGCGGGAGAACGCCGAGGCCGCCGGCCTGCCGGTGGACTTCCGGATCGCCGACGACGCCGATCGGGCGGCGGCCCGGGCCGAGGCCGGCGACGACCCGGAGGCGTACACCGGGCTGCTGCGCAAGCGGGACCTGGTCGACCTGGACGAGCTGCTCACCCTGCCGGTGGCGCTGCTGGCGGGTGACCGGAAGCTGGTCCGCGAGTACCGCGAGCGCTGGAAGTGGATCTTCGTCGACGAGTACCAGGACGTCGACGCGGTCCAGTACGAGCTGCTGCGGCTGCTCTCCCCCGCCGACGGCAACCTCTGCGCGATCGGCGACCCGGACCAGGCGATCTACTCCTTCCGGGGCGCGGACGTCGGCTACTTCCTGCGCTTCTCCCAGGACTTCACCGACGCGCGGCTGGTCCGGCTGAACCGCAACTACCGCTCGTCGGCACCGATCCTGGCCGCTGCGGTGCAGGCCATCGCGCCGTCGTCGCTGGTGCGCGGCCGCCGGCTCGACCCCGCCCGCCTCGACCCGGAGGCGCCGCTCGTCGGCCGCTACGCCGCGGCCTCCGTCCCGGACGAGGCGGATTTCCTGGTACGCACCATCGACGACCTGGTCGGTGGCCTCTCCCACCGGTCCCTCGACTCGGGCCGGATCGACGGCCGGTCGACCTCCCTGTCCTTCTCCGACATCGCGGTGCTCTACCGCACCGACTCGCAGGCCGCCCCGATCATGGACGCGCTGGCCCGGGCGAACATCCCGGTGCAGAAGCGGTCACACGACCGGCTGCGGGACCGGCCCGGGGTGACCGCGATCGCCCGCGAGCTGCGGCACGCCGGGCTGGAGGGCTCGCTGGCCGCCCGCGTCCGGCTGGCCGGTCAGGTGCTGGCGGAACGCTTCGCCGTGCCGACCCTCGACGGTTCCGGCTCGGTACGCCCCGACGACGTCCGGGTGGCGGTGGACCTGCTCACCCCGCTGGCCCGCCGCTGCGGCGACGACCTGGAGCTGTTCCTGTCCCAGCTGGCCACCGGCGCGGAGGTGGACGCCCTCGACCCGCGCGCCGAGGCGGTCACCCTGCTCACCCTGCACGCCGCGAAGGGCCTGGAGTTCCCGGTGGTGTTCCTGGTGGGGGCCGAGGACGGGCTGCTGCCGCTGCGCTGGCCCGGGTCGGAGCCGGACGAGGCCGCGGTGGCCGAGGAGCGCCGGCTCTTCTTCGTCGGGCTGACCCGCGCCCAGGACCGGCTGTACGTCAGCCACGCCGCCCGGCGTACCCGGCACGGCGCCGAGCGGGACTGCCGGCCGTCCCCGTTCCTCGACGTGATCGACCCCGGCCTCTTCGAGCGCTTCGGCGAACCCGAGGCCCGTCGCCCCAAGGACCGCCAGCTCCGGCTGATCTGACCGGCACATCCGGTCAGGTGAGCAGCACCGCCAGCCAGGCGCCGGCCAGGATCGCCGGGCCGAACGGGAGGGCGGTGTCCCGGCGTACCCGGCGGGCGGCGAGCAGGGCCAGCACCAGCACACCGTTGAGCAGGTGCGGCAGGAGCAGCCCGAGAGCCAGGGTCGGCCCGCCCAGCCAGCCGAGCGGCAGCCCGAGCGCGGCGGCGAGCTTCACGTCGCCGAAGCCGAGCCGGGCCCGGGCAGCAGGGCGAGCAGCACGTACCCGGCGAAGGAGACGCCCGCGCCGGCCACCGCGGCGAGCAGGCGGCCCGGCGTGCCGGCGACGAGCGCGGCGGCGACCAGGCCGGAGCCGCCGCCCGCCGCCGCGAGCGCCACCAGCGGATCGGGCAGCCGCAGGCAGGCCAGGTCCACCAGGGCGAGCACCAGCCCGACGGCCGCGACGAACAGCAGCGCCGGCAGGGCCGGATCGGCGCCCAGCGCCGCCGCCAGCCCGCCGCACACGACAGCACCCGTCAGGCTCGTCCGCAGCCGTCCGGCCGGCCGACGCCGGACCCCCGGCTCGCCTGCCGTCGGCAGCGGCCCGACCACGCCGTGCCCGCGCGGGGACCCGGCCATGCCGTCCGGCCCCACCAGGACCTCCACGCCACGCGGCTCGGCGGTGCCGTCCGCGCGCGGCGGTCCGGCCGCGTCGGCGGCGGGTGCCGGTCCGGCGAAGCGGCGGGCGAGCGGGACGGCGACCGAGCCGGCCAGCGCGCCGAGGAGCGCGACACCCGTCACCAGCCCGGCGGACACGCGCCGGGATGTTACCGGCGGACCGCCTCGGCGGCTGCCCCGTCGGCTGCCCTGTCGACCGGCCGGCGGGGACGTTCGGTGCTCACCACCACGGCCACCCCGGCGACGATCACCGCGCCGCCGAGCAGCACCTGCGGGGTGACCGGCTCGGCGGCGACCAGCGCGCCGAGCGCCACCGCGACGGCCGGGTTCACGTACGCGTAGGTGGAGACCAGCGAGATCGGCGCGTGGTGCAGCAGCCACACGTACGCGGTGAAGGCGACCAGCGAGCCGGCCACCATCAGGTACGCCAGCGCCGCCCAGGAGCGGCCGGTCACCTCGGCGGGGGAGAAGCCACGCAGCTCGCCCCGACCGGCGGCGATCAGGCCGAGCGCCACCGCGCCGGCGACCATCTCGTAGACGGTGGCCACGAAGGGGTCCGCGGGCATCCGGATGCGTCCGGAGAGGTAGGAGCCGACCGACCAGGAGGCGGCGCCGGCGACCACGGTGAGCGCGCCGACCACCGGCACCGCCCCCGATCCGCCGGTGGGCAGCACGAGCAGCACGAGGCCGACGAAGCCGAGGGCCACCCCGGCGAACGTCCAGAGCCGGGGGCGGTCGCCGCCGAGCGTCCGCAGCAGCACGACCAGCAGTGGAACCGTGGCCACGAGCAGCGCGGCGATGCCGGAGGGAAGCGCCACTCCGGGCGGCCCGGACTCGGCGAGCACCACGAGCCCGTTGCCGCCGGCGAGCAGCAGCACGCCGATGAGGGCGGCGGAGCCGAGCTGCCACCGGTCGACGCGGAGGGCGCCCCGTCCGCGGCGCAGGCGCAGCACCAGGGCGAGCACCACGGCGGCGGCGGCGAACCGCATCGCCGCGGAAGTCAGCGGCGGCAGCGACTCGACCGCGACCCGGATGCCCAGGTACGTCGAGCCCCACAGCACGTACACGAGGATCAGCCCGGTCCAGATCAGCGCGGGTCGGGCGGGGGCGGCGGGGTGGGCGAGCGGCGTCGCACTCGCAGGGCGTGAGCTCATCGGTGGACCAGGCTACGGTGGCGACGGCGTGGCCGTCCCCCATTGGTGGCCGGCCTCTCAGCATCGGCCGATCCAGGAGGGCCCGCCATGTCGAACTTCGGACCATCGGGCGACGCCGGGCAGCCGGGCGGCTGGGGCGAACCGCCACCCAACCAGCGCTACGGGCCGCCCACGACCCCGCCGTACGAGCCGCCGGCCCAGCGGTACGAGGCAGCCACCTGGGACGCCGGGCAGCCCGCCGCGCCGGCCTTCCCGGCCACGGGACCCGGCCCGGTCGGCCCGCCGTACCCGGAGCCGCCCCGGCCGGAGCGGGGCAGGGGTCGCCTGGTCGCCGCGCTGGCCGCGGTGGGGGTGCTCCTGCTCGTCGGGGCCGCGGCGTTCTGGGTCTTCGGGCGGGACGAGCCGGCGCCGGTGAGCGGGCCGGACGCCCCGAGTGCGCCGGCGGTCGACCCGGCGGCGGGGGCGACCGAGCAGCCGGTTCCGGCGACCACGGCGCCCGCTCCGGCGTCCTCGACGGATCCGCGGTTCGTACGGGTCGGCCAGTGCGTCCGCAACGACGGGGGCGTCGCCGAGCCGAAACTGGTGATCACCGAGTGCGCCCCGAAGACGTACCAGGTGTTGAGCCGGATCGACGGTTCGACCAGCGGGGAGAAGGACGCCGAGGCGAAGTGCGCCAAGGTGGCCGGGTACACCGACTGGTTCTTCTTCGACAGTCAGCTGGACACCCTCGACTTCGTCCTGTGCCTGAAGCGGCGCTGATTCCCTCGTAGCCAAAACTAGGGCTGTCTAGCGTCCAGGCTAGACAGCCCTAGTTTTGGCTCGATGCACCCGACACGCCGATAGCCGCATCTACGCATGTCTAGCCTCGCAGCTAGACGGCCCGATACTCTGCGATTCGTGGATCCGGTCCGCAACCCGTACGCCCCGGGCGCCGGCCAGCGCCCGCCCGAACTCGCCGGGCGGGGGCGGGAGCTGGACGTCTTCGACGTGGTGCTGGAGCGGATCGCCCGAGGTCGGCCCGAGCGCAGCCTGATGCTCACCGGCCTGCGCGGGGTCGGCAAGACGGTCCTGCTCAACACCCTCCGCTCCCAGGCGATCAACCACCTCTGGGGCACCGGCAAGATCGAGGCGCGACCCGACCAGTCGCTGCGCCGGCCCGTCGCCGCCGCGCTGCACATGGCGGTCCGTGAACTGGCGCCCCGGCACCGCGCACCGGACCGGATCGACGCCTTCCTCGGCGTGCTCAAGGCGTTCGCGCAGCGGTCCGCCCCCACCGGGCGGGGCGGTGCCGCGCCCAAGCTGCGCGACCGCTGGCAGCCCGGCATCGATGTGCCGGCGAGCAGCGGCCGGGCCGACTCCGGGGACATCGAGATCGACCTGGTCGAGCTGCTCAGCGACGCGGCGGCGGTGGCCACCGACGTCGGCACCGGCATCGCGATCTTCATCGACGAGATGCAGGACCTCGGCGCGGAGGACGTCTCCGCGCTCTGCGCCGCCTGCCACGAGCTGTCCCAGCTCGGCGCGCCGCTGATCGTGGTGGGCGCCGGGCTGCCGCACCTGCCCGCCGTGCTGAGCGCCGCCAAGTCGTACTCCGAGCGGCTCTTCCGCTACCAGCGCATCGACCGGCTGGACCGGATCGCCGCCGACCAGGCGCTCTGCGCGCCGGCCGAGCGGGAGGAGGTCGAGTACGAGCAGAAGGCGCTCGACCTCCTCTACGAGAAGTCCGGCGGCTACCCCTACTTCGTCCAGGCGTACGGGAAGGCCACCTGGGACCACGCCCCCCGGTCGCCGATCAGCGCCGCCGACGTCCGGGTGGCCGCGCCCGAGGCGGAGGCCGAGCTGGCGGTCGGCTTCTTCGGCTCTCGGTTCGAGCGGGCCACCCCCGCCGAACGCGAGTACATGCGGGCGATGGCGTCCCTCTCCCTCGTCGAGGGGGAGGAGAGCGGCCGGGACGACATGGACGCCGCGGTGCCGACCGCGGAGATCGCCCGGGCGCTGGGCCGGAAGCCGGCCAGCCTCTCCCCGGCGCGGGACGCGCTGATCAAGAAGGGGCTGATCTACTCCGGCGAACGGGGCACGGTCGCCTTCACCGTTCCGCACTTCGGCCGCTACCTGCGGACCCAACCGGCCTGACCGGCGGCGTCACACCTTCGACCAGGGCGGCGGAAAGATTACCTCCCCGGGTGCCGGGGTGGCCTCGTCGCTGGTGACCGGGGGCAGCACCTGGGCCTGCCAGGGCTCCCCGAGCCCGGACCACGGACTGGTCAGCCCCAGCCGGTCCGCGGGGCCGAAGCCGAAGCGCCGGTAGAACGCCGGGTCGCCGAGCACCACGACCAGCCGTTCCCCCAGCTCGGTCGCCGCGTCCAGGGCGGCCTGCACCACCGCGGTGCCGTGCCCGATCCGCTGCCGGTGCGGCGCGACCGCCACCGGACCGAGGGCCAGTGCCGGATAGGAGCCCCGCTCGGTGCACACCCGCACCCGGGTCAGCAGCGCGTAGCCGACGACCTCGCCGCCGGACTCGGCGACCATGGCCAGCTCGGGGATCCAGGCGTCGCCGTGCCGGAGCTCGTCCACCAGGGCCACCTCGGGTGGCGTGGTCACGTCGGGACGGGCGAAGGCGGCGGCCAGCACCCGGGCGACCGGTCCCTCGTCCGCCGGATCCTCGGGTCGGAGGCGCAGGGTCGTCACCCGCGCGACCTTACCGCGCCGGGGCGGTCCATCCGCGACGGTCGCTGAAATCGGTCGCCGGATCCGCCGGTACGGACGTCCATGTCGGCCGATCCCTTTCGGGTGTTGCCCGGGTAGCGACCCGCGTGACGGGGTATGACTGATTCATGAAGCCCGTGCGTACCCTCGCCCGCGTCATGCTGAGCGGCATCTTCGTGGTCAGCGGCGCCCGCAATTTCCAGAATCCGGGTCGGCTCGTCCCGGCCGCGCAGCCGGTCACCGACCGGGTCGCTCCGCTGATCCAGAACCTGCACCCCCGGATCCCCACCGACACCACGACCCTGATCCGGGCCAACGCCGCCACCCAGCTCGTCGGCGGGCTGATGTTGGCCACCGGGAAGTTCACCCGGCCCGTAGCGCTCGTCCTGGCCGGCACGCTGGTCCCGACCACCGCCGCCGGCCATCCCTTCTGGAACAACGACGACCCGGCGGCGCGGAACAACAACCAGATCCACTTCCTGAAGAACCTCGGGCTCGTCGGCGGCCTGCTCCTCGCCGCCGCCGACACCGAGGGCAAGCCCGGGCTGCGCTGGCGCGCCGGGCACCGGATCAACCACTCGCGACGCTCGGTGCAGCGCGCGGTCCGGACCGCCCGTCGTGAGGCGAAGATCGCCGCACGCTCGGCGGCCACCGCCCGCCGAATCCCAGGCTGACCTGCATCAATACGGCCACCACCCCCCGCAAGGCCATCAATCACCTGAACCGTCCGACACCCGTTAACGCGGTGGAAATGTCAAAAACACGTGTGGGATCGGACACGGTCGCATAACGCGGGAGGCAGCAACGTGAGGCGCCGTTCTAGGCTCCGTGCTGGACCTGGACGGGTAGGACGATCTTGGTACGGGGGTGGCACCGCCATGCCGACGACCGTCGGTAGACGGATGGACCGCCTCGCTCCAGTCCGTCGTGGAGCACGCGGGATCGATCGCAGGACAGTCGTACGCATCGGCATCGTGGCCGCCGTCGCCTACGCCGCCTGGCTCGCCATCGGCACCTTCGGGCGGCCGTACAACTTCTTCGACATGAAGATCTACCACGGTGCCGTGGTGTGGTGGGCGAGCGGCCACGAGCTGTACGACTTCATCGCACCCTCGACCACCCTGGGCTTCACCTATCCGCCCTTCGCCGGGCTGGTCATGCTGCCGATGTCCTGGCTGCCGGTCGACGCCGCCGGCTGGCTGAACGCGCTCGCCAGCATCGCCGCGCTCGTCGTCGTGCTGGCCGCGCTGCTGCGCCCGATCGTCGACCGACTCGGCTGGCCGCTCTGGTTCACCGTCGCCGTCGCGACGCCGGCGGCGCTGGCCATCGAGCCGTCCCGGGAGACCCTCGGCTACGGCCAGGTCAATCTGCTGCTCTTCGCACTGATCATGGCGGACCTGGTCGGGCTGCGGTGGCGGGCCAAGCGGGGGACCCACCACGACACGGCCGACTCGCCACTGGCCCGGTTCGTCTACAGCGGCGCCTGGGCGGGCGCGGGCATCGGCCTGGCCACCGCGGTCAAGCTGACCCCGGCGCTATTCGTCGCGTACCTGATGATCACCCGGCAGTGGCGCGCGGCGGTGACCGCGATCGGGACGGCCCTCGGCGTGACCCTCGGGACGTTCGCGCTCTGCGGGGAGGAGTCGCGGACGTACTTCAGCTCGGTGCTGTGGCAGACCGAGCGGGTCGGCGCGGCCGACATGACCGCCAACCAGTCCCTGGCCGGCCTGCTCGCCCGGCTCTACGACTCGATCGAGACGCCCGGGCTGCTCTGGCTGGCCTTCTCGGTGCTGGTGCTGGCGCTCGGGCTGTCCCGGGCGGCCAGCGCCCGGGCCGACGGCGACGAGCTGACCGCGTTCACCCTGGTCGGCTTGACCGCCAACGTGATCAGCCCGATCTCCTGGTCACACCACCTGGTGTTCGTGATCCCGGCGATCATCGTGCTGGCCGACGCCGCGGTCCGCCGCCGCGAGGCCAGCCGCGGGCTGTCCGCCCGGGTCACCGGTACGCCGCCGGCCGGCGGAGTGCCCCCGCTGCGCCCGCCGATCTGGTACCCGGCCCTCACCGGGCTGCGGCACGGGGTCGGTGCGCTCGCGCTCTACCTGCTCTTCCTGATCTCGCCGATCTGGCCGTACGAGCACCAGCTGCCCGAGGTCTCGCACTACCAGGACGGCCTGTTCGGCGCGCTGATGGAGAACTCGCTGGCGATCGCGCTCATCGTGCTGGTCGCGGCGCTGCCCTGGCGGCCCGGGGCCGAGCCCGCCTTCTATCACGACCGGCTGGTCCGCGCCGCCCAGCTCACCGCCCGTCGCTGACCGGTCCGCCCGCCCTCGTCCCGGGCGGGTGAACGGTCAGGGGCAGTTCACCCACTCCTCCGTGCCGTCGGCGAAGACCTGCCGCTTCCAGATCGGCAGCCGGGCCTTCACCTCGTCGACCAGCCGGGCGCAGGCTGCGAAGGCCGCCGCCCGGTGCGCGGTGCTGACCGCCGCGACCAGGGCCACGTCACCGATCTCCAGCCGCCCGATCCGGTGCGACACGGCCACCGCGTACACCTGCGGGTCGGCGGCGACCTCGGCGGCGACCTCGCGGAGCACCGCCTCGGCGGTGGGGTGGCCCTCGTACTCCAGCAGGGTGACGTCGCGACCGTGGTCGTGGTCGCGCACGACGCCCTGGAAGGACACCACCGCCCCGGCCCGCCGGTCGGCGACCGCCGCCTCGTGCGCGGCCAGGTCGAGCGGCTCGTCGGTCACCGCACCGATGGTCACCGTTCCTCCTTCGTGCCCGACGGCCGGACTCACCATTTCTGCTCCGTTCGCGACTGCGGGGCTCGCAGAACCGGCTCACTCCTCACGCTCACCACGACCGCTCCCCGGGGGTGAGCGGCAGCGGCACGAAAGGCACGCGTGCCCCGGCCTCGCCGGTGGTGCCCGGCCGGATCACGGCG
Organism: Micromonospora sp. NPDC003776; assembly: GCF_053605645.1. Taxonomy (NCBI): domain Bacteria; kingdom Bacillati; phylum Actinomycetota; class Actinomycetes; order Micromonosporales; family Micromonosporaceae; genus Micromonospora; species Micromonospora sp. NPDC003776. Next base: position 11,410 of record NZ_JBSGJR010000039.1, on the reverse strand, counting down.
AAACCGTCCGCCCCGGCGAGGCCGCGCAGCATCGCCGAACCGACGTGCCGCAACGGGTGGGCGGTGCCGGCGGCCTGGTCCACCCGGACCAGCGCCAGGTGGGTGTGGTCGCCCCGGCCCGGAATCGGCTCGGCGAGGGTGACCTGCGGCAGCACCGGCATCGGCCGGCCCGTCAGCCCGGCGAGCAGCGGCGCGACCAGCGAGACCAGCGCGACGACGGCCGACTGCGGGTTGCCCGGCAGGCCGGCCACGAAGCGGACCCGGCCGTCGTCGTCGACCAGCCGGGCCAGCAGCATCGGGAAGCCCGGGCGGACCGCGACGGTGTTGACCACGTAGTCGGCGCCGAGCGCCTCCAGCGTGGGATGCAGGTGGTCGACCGGCCCGTGCATGGTGCCGCCGGTGGTGCAGACCAGATCGGCGTTGGCCAGCGCGCCGCGCACCGCGGCCACGTGCGCGGGCAGCGTGTCGGCCACCGGCCCGACGACGTCGGCCGGGCGCACCTGGCAGCCGTACCGGCGCAGCCAGGCCGGCACGGTCGGACCGAGGGCGTCCCGGACCCGGCCGGCACCGGGCGGGCCGGAGGTGAGCAGTTCGTCGCCGAAGACCAGCAGCGCGGCGCGCGGCGGTCGGCGGACCCGCAGCGTGTCGTGGCCGCAGGAGGCGGCCAGGCCGATCACCGCCGGGTCGACCGGCGTGCCGGCCGGCAGCAACTCCTCCCCGGCATGCGCCTCCTCGCCGGGCTCCCGCCACTCCTGGTGCGGACGCGGCGTGCCGGCGACCCGGCCGTCCGGCGTACGCGTCGACTCCTCGACCCGCAGGATCGCGGTGGTGCCAGCGGGGACCATCGCGCCGGTGGCGATCTCGGCAGTGCTGCCGTCCTCGTCCAGCGGGGGCGGGGTCTGCCCGGCGAGCACCCGGCCGACCACCCGCCACGGGCCGTCCCCGCGCACCGCCCAGCCGTCCACGCTGGAGGTGGGGAACGCCGGCAGGTCGGTACGCGTGGTCAACGGCTCGGCGAGGGTGTGCCCGTCGGCCTCGGCGATCGGCCGGTCGACCGCGGGGAGCGCGGCGGCGCGGCCGACCGCGTACACCCGGGAGCGGGCTTCCTCCCACCCGGCTGGCGGCGGCGCGGCGACCTGCGCCACGGCGGCTGCGGTTTCCGTGCTCATCCGGCGAGCCTATCCCCGGCCCCGCGCACGGCGCTGCGCAGCGTGCGGGAAAGCGCCGGCCACGGACAGGCTCGCGCGGTCAGTGGTCGCCGCCGCGGAGCTGGTCCACCGCGTGGGTCAGGATCGGCCCGAGCACCGCCAGCCCGTCCTTCGCCCCGCCACGCGAACCGGGCAGGTTGACCACCAGCATCCGGCCGACCACACCGGCCAGCCCCCGGGACAGGGCGGCGGTGGGGACCGTGTCGCGGCTGTGCGCCCGGATCGCCTCGGCGATGCCGGGGATCTCGTAGTCGAGCAGGGCGGCCGTCACCTCCGGGGTCCGGTCGGTCGGCGTGACGCCGGTGCCCCCGCTGGTGAGCACCACGTCGACGCCCTCGTCCCGGGCCGCCCGCAGCGCGGCGCCGACCGGCTCGCCGTCCGGCACCACCACCGGGTCGTCGACCGCGCAGCCCAGCTCCCGCAGGCCGGCGACGAGGAGCGGACCGCTGGTGTCCGCGTACACCCCGGCGGCGGCCCGGTTGGAGGCCACGATCACCCGGGCGCGGATCACGGCCGGCCCTCCGGCCGCACCCACTCGCCGGTCTTGCCGCCCTCCTTGCGGAGCACCCGCACCGCGTCGACGGAGGCGGCGGGGTCGACGGCCTTGACCATGTCGACCAGGGCCAGCCCGGCCACCGCCACGGCGGTGAGGGCCTCCATCTCGACGCCCGTCCGGTCGGCGGTCTTCGCGGTCGCGGTGATCTCGACGGTGTCGGTGGTGAGCCGCAGGTCGACGGTGACCCCGTGCAGAGCGATCGGGTGGCAGAGCGGGATCAGGTCCGGGGTGCGTTTGGCCCCCATGATCCCGGCGAGGCGGCCGACGGCGAGCGCGTCGCCCTTGGGCAGGCCGTCGCGGCGCAGCAGCTCCACCACCTCGGCCGTCGTGCGGAGCCGGCCGGCGGCGACCGCGAGCCGCCCGGCGACCGGCTTGGCGGAGACGTCGACCATCCGGGCCGCGCCGGCCTGGTCGACGTGGGTGAGCTGGACGGGTTCGGTCACGGCCGCGAGCCTAACCCCCGGGTACGACCGACCGCGCCGGGTCGGTGGGGAGGAGCGCCGCAACCGGTGCCGGTGGCGCTCCTCCCACACCTACCCGCCGGCAGGTCGCTGGGGGGAACTCGCCGGCGGGCGTCCACGTCGACTCGGCCCGTCCCCGGTACCGGGCCTCCCCCGTTCGCCGACGGAGGGAGACGCTAACCGGCACCGCGATAAGAAATCGATAAGCCCGATGAACGCTGGTCAGCGCGCGTCTCGGCGAGTCGCCGGCGGACCTCGTGCCGCTCGGGGACACCCATCCGCTCGAAGATCGCCAGGGCCCGGTGCCAGTAGCGCCGGGCCTCGGCCGGCTCGGTGGCGAGCAGGTGTTCGGCGAGTCCGTTGAGTGCGCGGCCCTGCTCGTAGGGGTGTGCGATGCGGGTGGCGATGTCCAGCGCCTCCCGGTACATCGCCGCTGCTTCATCGTGCCGCTCCACCCTGGCGAGGGTCAGCGCCAGTTCGTTGCGCGCCTCCGCCTGCACGTGGCGTTCCCCGGCGTCGACGGCGGCCTCGAAGGCGGCGTGGTGGTGGGCGAGAGCCTCCTGGTAGCGACCGAGCTGCCGATAGGTCGCGGCGAGATCACTGAGGGTCTCGGCCCGGGCGTAACCGTTACCCGTGCGGTCGCGAAGGGCCAGCGAGGCATGGAGCAGCCGCTTCGCGGGTTCGCACTCGCCCATCCGGTAGCGCACACCGCCCAGGTGGCCGAGGGCGTTGGCCGTGTGAAAGAGATCCTGCCGGACGCGGGCGAGGAAGAGATGCCGTCGATGAACCCCCGCGGACTCCTCGTACCTGCCGAGAACCCGCAGGATGAGACCAAGGTTCGGCAGGATCGGGACACTGTCCAGGACCCCGGCGCGCAGCGCCGACCGGTTGATCTCCAGAGCTTCCTGCAGGCGACCGGTGAGCCAGTAGACGGCACTCATGTTCACCCGTGCCCGCTCCGTACCTTCCGCATCGCCGAGGTCCGCGCGGAGCGCCACGACCTCGTTCAGGTGCGACAACGCGTCCTGATAAGCCCCCCTGCGGACAGCGGCCGAGGCGAGGTAGTTGTGCATGTGGGCGATCGCGGGCCGGTCGTTCAAACGGAGCGCGGCGCTCAGCCCTTCCCGATGGGTGGCGGAGATGTCGTCGAAGTAACTGCGCAGGTAGAAGAAGCGCCAGGCGGCCCGGGCCAGCCGCCAGGCGGACTCATCGTGGCCATCGCGTGCGGCCTGCCGCACCAGGGCATTCAGGTTGAGCCGTTGCTCCTCCATCCATTCCAGGTCCCCGGACTGCCGAACCGAGAGCAGGTCGGGGCGTTGCGGGGCCGACAGACGGAGGTGCTGCCGGACCAGACGGGGTTCCTCGAGCGACCCGCAGACCTTCGAGACGGAGTGCAGGACATGGTCCAGCAGGTTGTCGACAGCTGCGGACCGGGCAGCCGGAGTATCCGTCTGCAACCCCAACTCGAAGGCGTACTGCCGCATCAGGTCGTGGACGCGGTAGCGCCCGTCGGTCAATTCCTCGACCAGGTGGCGATCGACGAGTTCGTCCACCACGTCGGTCGCCTCGTCCAACGTCAGCCCGGTGAGTGCCGCGATCATGGCCGGGTCCATATGGTGGACGGCGACCAGCCCGAAGGCCCGGAACACCCGCTTGGCCCGCTCGTCCAGCGGCTCGTACGACTCGGCGAAAGCCTCGACGACGGTTCGGGCCTCCGCCTGGAGTTGGGGGAGGAAGGCTGGCTTCCGGGCCAACCGGCGGACCATGTCGGACATGCCCCAGGCGGGTCGGTGCGCGAGCCGGGTACCGGCCAGCCTGATGGCGAGTGGTAGCCGGCCACAGAGACGTACCACTTCCACCGCACTCTCGATGTCGGCCCTTACCCGCTGCTCTCCCGCCAGCGCCGTGAGCAGGCTCAGTCCTTCCTGCTCGGAGAGCACGGCGAGGGAGACCGGGGGTTGCGTGGTGAGCGCCGAAAGGCGACGTCGGCTGGTCACGAGGACGACCGGTTCCCCCGACGTCGGCAGCAGCGGATCGACCTGGGCGCTGTCCGCAGCGTTGTCGAGCACCACGACGACCCGGCGGCGTGCGAGTTCGCGCCGCCACATCTCGATCCGCTCGGTCAGGTCGCCGGGGATCCGACTGGCTGGCACGCCGAGCTGACGGAGCAGGGTGACCAGCGCTGAGGCCGGCGGAACCCGAGCGGGGTCCGAGTGGCCCTGCAGATCGATGAACAACTGACCGTCGGGGTAGCGGTCGGCGAGGTGCGCGGCGAGATGCACGGCCAGGGTCGTCTTGCCGCAACCCGCCATGCCGTCGATCACGCGGATCACCGGGCGTCCCGTCTCGGCGGCGGCAATGCCGTCGAGCACCTGCCCGACGATCTCCCGCCGACCGACGAAGTCCGGCACCACCCGCGGCAACCAGCTGACGGCCGGCCCGGCGTCCACCTCAGTGCGGGCGGACGGCATGGCTTTCCGGCTCGACCGGGCGTGCATCGCCGTTCTCCGGAGCTGCTCCATCTCGGCGCCGGGCAGCACGCCAAGCTGCTCGCTGAGGGCCTCGCGGGTCTCCTGATAGACGGCGAGGGCACCGCCGAGGTCGTCGATCTGGATGAGCGCCCGCATGAGTAGCGCCCGGGCCCGCTCCCGCACGATCTGCTGCGATGCGTTCACATGGAGAAGGGGCAGGGCGAGGTCGGACCGGTCGGCTCTCAGGTAGAGGTCGGCGAGGAACTCCACCGCCGACTGCCGCTCGCGATCCACCGCCTCCCGTGCCGCGAGAAGCGACGGACCCAGTGGAAGGCCGGCGAGCAGAAAACCCTGCCAGGCCTCGATCACCTGGCCGAGTAGAGTTGTTGCCTCGGACACCTCACCGGCCTCCGTCAGCCGGCGAGCGCGAAGCCACTGCTTGGAGAGCCGGGCCAGATCGACCTGGCTCTCGTCCAGGTGGAGGCGGTAGCCGCCCTGTTCCCGTACGAGGGCCGCCCGGCCGCCTCGTACCGCGTCCAGACTCCGTCGCAGATTGCCGGCATAGGAACGGATATTCGGTACAGCGGAGCGTGGTGGATCCTCCGGCCACAGCTCGTCCACCAACTGCTCCACGGTGACCAGGCGGCCGACGTGCAGGGCGAGCATTGCCAGGACGAGCTGCTGCTTGGGTGTGCCAAGAGGTAGGTGGTCGCCGTCGGCGCTTACCGCAAGGCCACCCAGGACGCGGATTTCCATGAGGGTCGCTCCGTTTTCAGCGCGCAGCAAATCGACCGCGCACGAATTTTAGCGTCGCGCCTCGCAGGTCGTTGACCTGCAGGTCCCGATCCGGCTCTCCGGGGCGCTGCCGCCGCTCGCCAATTCTGGTCGACAGTTCATCCGAAGCGAGGTTGAAAAGCGCACGTTCACTGGCCAGGCTGGCAGCGAGGGTGCACCTTCCACGCCACACTGATAGCGCTCGGCGATCGCCCGCGTACGTGTCGGATCGGACCCGCTCCGCTCCGCACAGCTTTGCGGACAGACCGTCATAGGCCACCATATTGTTGGCTAATCTTGCGCATACCGACATTTATTTCTTCTGATCGGACGTGCACGGCTTTTAAGCTGCCTTTCGGGTTCAGGGACCTTTCGGGTTCAAGGGCCTCGCAAATGCGTCACAGCAGCTGGGGAAGGAGCCGGAGCGATGCGCAGCACCGAGTGGCACTGATCGCAAGACTTCTCGTAGGCAATCCCTCACGGTAAGCTCCCGGAATCGCATCCTGTCGGTTGGCGCAGGACCAGGCGTCAGCCGTCCACCCCGGGAGCTGGATGAGCCATACCGACGGACGACGGGTAGAGACCGATCGGCACCTCGTGGCGCTCGTCGGTGTCATCGTCGTCCTCGCGTCGGCGGTAGCCGCGACCTCGGTGGTCTTCCTGACCCGGACCCCGCCGAAGTCCGTCCGGGACATCGCCACGCTCGTCACCTTGATCTTCATGATCACCGTCGGGGGCGTCGTCAAGACCTCCGTCCGAATCCGGTCGACCACGCTCGCCATCGCCTGGGTCGAGACCGCCATCGTCCTCGGGGTGGCGATCGCACCCGGGTCCTGGGTCATTCTGAGCACTGCCGTCGGCATCGCGATCGCGTCCGCCATTCTCCGGCTGGCGAAGATCAAGACCGCCTTCGGAGTCGGCAAGCACGTACTCGTTGCCGGCGGCGCGGTCCTGGTCGCCGGGCTCCTCGACTGGCCCCCGTCCTCGTCCACGGTCGCCGATCTGGTTACCACGCTGGGAATCGTCTACCTGGTCGCGGCGGTACTCGACGACGTGATCGCGATTCCCGTCATCGCCCTGGCCTCCGGCACCCCCATCCTGCGCCGGTACCGGAGCGACCTCGATCTACGGATCGCCGGCATTGCGGTGCGCTTCGCGGTTGCCGTCTGCACCCTGCTCATTCTTCGCGCGGATCCCCGGCTGTTGTTCGCCGTGCCACCTCTGATGCTCAGCCTGCACCTGGCCTACTCCACCCGGTTCCGCACCCGCACCGAGCAGCAGGCCTGGCAGCGGCTCGCCCGGACCACCGACGCGCTCAACGTGGTCGACCTCGACCAGGTGCTCACCACCGCGGTCACCCAGGCCGCCGAACTCTTCTCCGCCGACGAAGTGGAGATCGAGTTGCGCGACGAGGGGCGCACGATCCGCGGCGGCACCGCCGGCATCGCGTACGACGGGGAGAAGCCCGAGGCCAGCACGGTGACCGGTACGATCCTGCCGGTCGCGCTGGAAGGCCACGAACGAAGCGTCGACCTGGGCATGCTCCGGCTCCGCTTCGCCGGTCCCGTCCAGCTCTCCGAGCGGGAGCGGTACACCCTGCGTACCTTCGCCTCGGCGCTCTGCACGGCGGTCCGCAACGCGCAGGCGTACGCGGAGCTGGCCCGGATCGCCGAGGAGCACGAGTACGCCGCCACCCACGACGCGCTGACCGGGCTCTCCAACCGCCGGCACCTGCTCGACGAGGGCACCGAGCAGCTCACCAACCGGCACGCCGAAGGGGTCACGGCGCTGGTGCTGATCGACCTCAACCACTTCAAGGAGGTCAACGACACGCTCGGGCACGGTGCCGGCGACCAGGTGCTGACCCAGGTCGCCGACCGGTTGCGGGCGGCGGCCAGCCCCGGCGACCTGGTGTCCCGGCTGGGTGGCGACGAGTTCGCCGTCCTGCTGCGCGGCCTGCCCGCCCCGGCGGTCGCGGCGCACCGCGCCGAGTCGCTGCTCGGTGCCCTGCACGAGCCGCTCGACCTGGACGGCATGCGGATCAGCGTGGAGGCCAGCGGCGGCATCGCCATCGCCCCGACCAGCGGCGGGATGCCCGAGCTGCTCCGCCGCGCCGACGTGGCGATGTACCAGGCCAAGCGGACCGGCCAGCGGATCTCCACGTACGCGCCGACCCGCGACACGGCCGACCTGGGTCGGCTCACCCTCGGCGGCGAGCTGCCCCGCGCGGTCGCCGACCACGAGTTCACCGTCACCTTCCAGCCGATCGTGGACCTGGGCAGCGGCGCGACCATCGGCGCGGAGGCGCTGGCCCGCTGGCACCACCCGACCCACGGCATGATCGATCCGCTCCGCTTTCTGGAGGCGGTGGAACGGTCCGGGCTGCTGCCCGCGTTCGCGGAGGCGATCCTGGACCAGGCGCTGACCGCGGCCGGCACGTGGCGGGCCGCCGGGTTCGACCTGCCGGTGTCGGTGAACGTGTCCCCGCGCAGCCTGCTCGACCCCCGCTTCCCGGGCGCGGTGCTGGCCCGGCTACGGGCGCACGACCTGCCGCCCGACCGGCTGGTGCTGGAATTGACCGAGACCCTCACGCTCAGTCAGCTCGACGTGGTCGACCAGGTGCTCAGCCGGCTCCGCGACTCCGGCGTGCGGCTCGCGCTCGACGACTTCGGCACCGGCTACTCCTCACTCTCCCTGCTCTCCCGCATCCCGGTGCACGAGCTGAAGATCGACCGTAGCTTCGTCACCGCCATGGAGACCGCCGCCGAGGCCGCCGCGGTGATCCGCTCCACGCTGGACCTGGGCCGCAGCCTCGACCTGACCGTGGTGGCGGAGGGCGTGGAGAGCGAACCGCAGCGGCGCGCCCTCTGGGAGCTGGGCTGCGCCGCCGGGCAGGGCCACCTCTTCGCCCGGCCGCTGCCGGCCGGCGCGCTGCTCGCCGCCCTCGAGCGGGGCGCGGGCGGGCGGCCGGGCGCTCTCGCCCCACCACTGCACGACGCGGGCGCGGTGATCCGCCTGCCCGGGCGGCGCACGGGAGGCAGGAACCGGACCGCGGGCAGGACCGGCGAACGCGCCGGGGGTTGACCCTCTTGATCCACTCCAGCTGCGGCGGGTCGGGCTTCCCGCAGACGAGGACACCGCGGCCTGCCACATGTCGAGGCGATCAAGCTCGGCGGTGGCGGGTGCCCAGCGGGACCAGGCGGGCCTGACCGGTCTGCCAGACTGGCCGGCGTGACCGCCGACGCCGACCGGGCCGCCCCCGCCACCCGCTGCGGGCAGGCGACGACCTCCACCCGTTGGCGGGCGGTGGACTGCGCCGCCGGCGGTCTCGCCCTCGACCTGGGCCTCTACGCCGTCTCGGCGGTCTTCGCCGGGATCACCGCCGCCACCTCCACCCTGATGCCGCACCGCGCCTGGGGGAGCCTCGCCGCCATCGGCTACCTGCTCGCGGCGCTCCTGGTGGCCGGCCAACTCCTCACCCGCCACCGCCGCCCCGGCACCGCCCTGGCCGGGCTGCCCGCCCGCTGGACGGTCGCCGCGTTCGCCTGGGCCGCCACCGCACTGCTGCCGATCGTGGCGCAGAGCGTGCAGCGGGCGGCGGGGCGCGCCGACCGGGCGCAGGAAGAGGTGATGGTGGTCGAGCGGGCCGGCATCCGGCTCGTCGAGCACGGCACCCCCTACCTCGGCCACGACGCGATCGCCGCGCTTCCGCCGGCGGAACAACTGCTCGGCTACACCCCGTACCAGCCGGGGATGGCGCTCTTCGGGCTGCCCCGAGCTCTCACCGCCGCCTGGTGGACCGACGCCCGGGTGTGGTTCGCCCTGGTCACCGCACTGGTCCTGGCCGCCGCTGTGGCCACCCTGCGCGCCGCGCCCAGCCCCGACGCGCCCCGCCGGGACGCCGCCGTGCTGCGCGGCGTACAGGCCGCCACCGTCCTGCCGATCTGCGCGCTCACCCTGGCCACCGGCGGCGACGACCTGCCCGTACTCGCGCTCTGCCTGCTCGCGCTGGCCCTCGCCGCCGCCGGCCGCCCCGGCCGGGCCGGCGTCGCGGTCGGGGTGGCGGGCGCGCTGAAGCTCTTCGCCTGGCCGGTGGCGCTGGTGCTGGTCTGCTGGGCCGTCACCCGCCGGGCCGGCCTGCGGACCGCCCTCGGCGCCCTCGGCCTCCCGGTCGTCGCCCTCCTCCCCGCCCTGCTGGTCGACCGGGACGCCCTGGTGGAGAACGTGCTGCGCTTCCCGCTCGGGCACGGGCTGGTGACCAGCCCCGCCCAGTCGCCGTTCCCCGGCCACCTGATCGCCACCGCGCTGCCCGCCGGCCGGATCATCGCCGCCGCGCTGCTGGCCGCGGTGGGCGTGGCGATCGCCGTCCGGCTGCTGCGCCGCCCGCCACGCACCGCGGCCGCCACCGCGCTGATCTGCGGGTACGGGCTGCTCGCCGCGATCCTGCTGATGCCGTCCACCCGGTTCGGCTACCTGCTCTACCCGATCGCCCTGCTGGTGCTGGCCCCCGCCCTGGCGCTCGCCGAGAGCCGTCGGGAGACCACCGCCTGACCGGCATTCCGGCCAACTGGGCGCCACGGACGCCCGGCGGGGCGTACACCTGAGGACATGACCACCTACCGCGACCGGGCCGACGCGGCGCGACGGCTCGCCGACAAGCTCACCGACCTCGGCGGACGACGGGACGCCATCGTCCTCGGCCTGGTACGCGGCGGCGTGGAGGTCGCCCGGGTGATCGCCGAACGGCTCGGCGTGCCGATGGACGTGCTCGTGGTCCGCAAGCTCGGCGTGCCGTACGCCCCCGAGGTCGCCTACGGCGCGCTCGGACCCGGCGGGGTGCAGGTGCTCAACGAGATGGTGGCCGACCGGATCGGCGAGGCCGAACGCGCCGAGGTGCGGCAGCGGGAACAGGCCGAGCTGGAGCGCCGGGAGCGCCTCTACCGGGCCGGCCGCCCGCCGCTCGACCTCACCGGGCGGACCGCGGTCATCGTCGACGACGGGCTGGCGACCGGGGCCACCGCCCGCGCCGCCGTGCAGGTCGCCCGCCACCTGGGCGCCGCCCGGGTCGTGGTGGCCGTGCCGGTCGGCTCCCGGGAGGCGTACGAGATGCTGGCCGCCGAGGCCGACCAGGTGGTCATCCTGGAAACCCCGCCCGACTTCATGGCGGTCGGCGCCTACTACGAGGACTTCCACGAGGTCTCCGACGACGAGGTGACGCAGGCGCTGAGCGCCACCGCGTGAGTCCACCGGGTACCGTCGGTCCCATGCAGCTCACCTGCCCCAAGTGTCACGGAGACATGCGCCAGTACGAGCGCAGCGGAGTCATCATCGACCAGTGCGGCGAGTGCCGCGGCATCTTCCTCGACCGCGGCGAGCTCGAGAAGCTGTTCGAGGCCGAGGCGAGCTGGAACCGCCAGCACGGCGCACCGCAGCAGGCGGCCCCGGCCAGCGGTGGCTACACCCCGCCACCGCCGCCGCCCGCCACCGCGCACCAGCCCGGATACGGCGCCGTCCCGCCGCCGCCTCCGCCGCCGCCCGGTCACGGCTACGCCCAGCCGGCGTACGGCCAGCACTACGGCTACCACGGCCACTACCGGCGTAAGAAGCACCACGGCTTCCTCGGCGAACTCTTCGACTGACCGGCGTGGCCGGCCGGGCCGTCCACCGGCCCGGTCGTCCGCCGTCGTGCCCGTCCCGCCCGGTCGTGGCAGGCTGCCCCCATGACCTTCCGGGGGCAGCACATCGCGCTGGCACAGGCCTACGACGGCATCACGCGGGTCATCGGGGAGCTCGACGACGCCGACCTGCAACGCCCGACCCGCTGCCGTGGCTGGCTCGTCGCCGAGGCCACGCTCGCCGAGCGGTGGGCCGACGCGGGCTTCGTCCGGATCCACCGCTCGTACCTGGTGCAGTTGAAGCTGATCGCCGAGCTGCGGCTGG
>NZ_JBSGJR010000038.1:0-23606 GCF_053605645.1 Micromonospora sp. NPDC003776 | reverse complement strand
AGCACGGTCTGCTCGCCGGTCTTCGCAGCGATCTCGTCCCATCCGGGCCGATTCCGCAGCTACCGAGAGTCTGGTGTGTGAGAGATGTTGCGAGTGATAGTCCGCCGCCTGCTGCAACTGGTGGTGACCCTGATAGCGCTGTCCGCGCTCATCTTCATCTGGCTGCGGAACCTGCCCGGCGGCCCGATCGAGGCGCTGCTCGGTGAGCGGGCCACCCCGGCGAGCCGGGCCCTGCTGATCAAGGCGCTCGGCTACGACCAGCCGATCCTGGTGCAGTACGCCAAGTTCATGCAGCGGGTCCTCACCGGCGACTTCGGCAACTCCATCCGGACCGGCGACCCGGTCACCGAGGTGATCGGCCGGGCCTTCCCGGCCACCATCGAGCTGGCCGTGGCCGCCATGATCATCGCGGTCGGGCTCGGCGTGCCGCTCGGTTACCTCGCCGCCCGGCACCGCGGCCGGCTGCTGGACAACCTCAGCATCGCCGGCACCCTGCTCGGCATCTCGATCCCGATCTTCTTCCTGGGCTACCTGCTCAAGGACGTCTTCACCCAGAACATCCACTGGTTCCCGCCCTCCGGGCGGATCAGCACCGGGGTGGACAACACGGACGTGACCGGGTTCTTCGTCCTCGACGGCCTGCTCACCCGGGAGTTCGACGCCACCGGCGACGCGCTCTGGCATCTGATCCTGCCGGCGTTCACGCTGGCCACCATCCCGCTCGCCGTGATCGTCCGGATCACCCGGGCCAGCGTGCTGGACGTGCTCAACGAGGACTACGTCCGCACCGCCGAGGCGAAGGGCCTGCGGCACAAGACCATCCGGGGCCGGCACATCCTGCGCAACGCCCTGCTGCCCGTGGTGACCACCATCGGCCTGCAGACCGGCGCGCTGCTCTCCGGCGCGGTGCTCACCGAGAAGGTCTACAACTGGGGCGGCCTGGGGACGTTGATCACCGACTCGATCAGCGGCGGCCGTGACTACCCCGTGCTCCAGGCGCTGATCCTGCTGGCCGCGCTGGTCTTCGTGGTGGTCAACCTCCTGGTCGACCTCTCCTACGCCTTCATCGACCCGAGGGTGCGTGTGCGATGAGTGATCCGATCACCCGCCCCACCGTGGGCGCCGAGCGCGACGGCGTGGACCCGTCCGCCGTCGAGGAGAAGCCCGAGGGCGTGTCGCCGAGCGCGTTCGCCCGGCTCGGCGAGCGGAAGCGCGCCCGGCTGGACGCGCTGGCGCAGGCCGGCGTCGACAAGGGCGGCGTGAGCCTGATCCGGGACGCGTTCCGCCGGCTACGGCGCAACCCGGTGGCCATCTTCGGTGCGGTCATCGTCGGCCTCTTCATCCTGGTGGCGATCTTCGCACCGCTGCTCGCGCCGCACGACCCGGCGCAGCGCTTCGACGAGCTGACCAAGAACCTGACGGTCGACAACATCCCCGGCGCCAGCAGCGACTTCCCCCTCGGCTCCGACCCGCTCGGCCGGGACTTCCTCTCCCGGATGATCTACGGCAGCCGGCAGACCCTCTTCGTCGGCGTGGTGGCCACCATGATCGGCCTGGCCCTCGGCGTGCTGATCGGCGCGCTGGCCGGCGCCTTCGGCGGCTGGATCGACAACGTCCTGATGCGGTTCACCGACGTCATGCTGGCGCTGCCGGCCCTGCTGCTGGCGATCAGCCTGGTGGCCATGGCCAGCCGGTCGAGCCAGTGGACGGTCATCTTCGCGGTGGCCATCGTCAACGTGCCGATCTTCGCCCGGCTGCTGCGCGGCTCGATGCTGGCGCAACGGGAGAGCGACCACGTGCTGGCCGCCCGGGCGCTCGGCGTGAAGCAGCGCAGCATCGTGCTGCGCCACATGCTGCCCAACGCGATGACCGCGGTGATCGTGCAGGCCACGCTGACGCTCTCCACCGCGATCCTGGAGGCCGCGTCGCTCTCCTTCCTCGGTCTCGGGGACCCGGACATCAACCGGGCAGAGTGGGGCCTGATGCTCGGTGTGGACGGCCAGCGCTACTTCGAGGTCCGGCCGGAACTGGCCTACTACCCGGCCATCGCGATCATCGTGGTCGCGCTCGGCTTCACCCTGCTGGGTGAGGGCATGCGCGAGGCGATCGACCCGAAGAACCGGCGGTGACGGCGATGCGGACCAGCACGTCCGGCTGCTGCCGGCGAGAGGAAGTGACCCGATGAGCCTGCTCGACGTACGCGACCTGAGCGTGGTGTTCCAGCGCCGCGGTGAGCGGCCGTTCACCGCGGTCGACCAGGTCAGCTTCAGCGTGGAGCCGGGACAGACCGTCGGCCTGGTCGGCGAGTCCGGCTGCGGCAAGAGCGTGACCAGCCTGGCGATCATGGGCCTGCTGCCCCGGCGGGGCAACAAGGTCAGCGGCCAGGTGATGTTCGACGGCGCCGACCTGCTCCAGCTGCGCCCCGACGACATGCGGGACCGGCGTGGCCGGGACATCGGCATGATCTTCCAGGACCCGCTCTCCTCGCTGAACCCGGTCGTCCCGATCGGCGTTCAGGTGGCCGAGGTGCTCGAGCGGCACCGGGGCATGGACCGCAAGGCGGCGCTGAAGGAGGCCCGGGAACTGCTCGACGCGGTCGGCATCCCGGACCCGAACCGGCGGCTGAAGGAGTACCCGCACCAGATCTCCGGCGGCATGCGGCAGCGCGCGCTGATCGCCATCGCGCTGGCCTGCAAGCCGCGGCTGCTGATCGCGGACGAGCCGACCACCGCGCTGGACGTGACCATCCAGGCGCAGATCCTCACCCTGCTCAAGCAGCTCGTTGACGAGACCGGCACCGCGCTCATCATGATCACGCACGACCTGGGCGTGGTGGCCGGGCTCTGCGACACGGTCAACGTGCTCTACGGCGGCAAGGTCGTCGAGCGGGCCGCCCGGCACGAGCTGTTCGCCCGGCCGCGGCACCCGTACACCCACGGGCTGCTTAACTCGGTGCCGCGGCTGGACTCGCCCCGCGGCGAGCGGCTGCACGCCATCCGTGGCTCGGTGGCGGACAACATCCCGTGGGCCGAGGGGTGCGCCTTCGCGCCCCGGTGCGACAACGTGGTGGACGCCTGCCTGGAGGGCCCGCCTCCGCTCGAACCCACCGCGACCGGCGGCGACCTGCGCTGCAACAACCCCGTAACCGAGGAGGTGGCGGTCCCGTGACCGAGGAGCGGACCGGACCACTGGTCGAACTGCGCGACGTCAAGGTCCACTTCCCGATCAAGAGCGGCGTGCTCGTCGACCGCACGGTCGGCTACGTCTACGCCGTCGACGGCGTCTCCCTGTCGATCAACAAGGGCGAGACGTACGGGCTGGTGGGCGAGTCGGGCTGCGGCAAGTCCACCCTCGGGCGGGGCCTGCTGCGGCTGGTCGAGCCGACCGACGGCGAGATCGTCTTCGACGGCACCGACGTCCGCTCGCTCAAGGGCGAGGCGATGCGCAAGGCCCGCCGCCGGATGCAGATGATCTTCCAGGACCCGCTGTCCAGCCTGGACCCCCGGCAGTCGGTCGAATCGCTGCTGGTCGAGGGGCTCAAGGCGCACGGCCTGGCCAAGGACAAGGCGGCCACCGCCAAGAAGCTCCGGGACACCCTCGCGGCGGTCGGCCTGCCCGCCTCGGCGCTGAGCAAGTACCCGCACGAGTTCTCCGGCGGCCAGCGGCAGCGCATCGGCATCGCCCGGGCGCTGGTGCTCGACCCGGACCTCATCGTCGCCGACGAGCCGGTCTCCGCGCTGGACGTGTCCATCCAGGCCCAGGTGCTCAACCTGCTGGAGGACATCCAGAACGAGCTCGGCCTGACGTATTTGATCATCGCGCACGACCTGGCGGTGGTCCGGCACATCGCGGACACGGTCGGCGTGATGTACCTGGGCGGCCTGGTGGAGGAGGCGTCCAGCGACGACCTCTACCGGGAACCGATGCACCCGTACACCAGGGCGCTGATGTCGGCCGTGCCGGTGCCGGACCCGCAGGTGGAGGACCGCCGCGAGCGCATCCTGCTCGCGGGCGACCTGCCCTCGCCGACGAACCCGCCGGCCGGGTGCCGGTTCCACACCCGCTGCCCGTGGGCCCAGCCGAAGCGCTGCGCAAACGAGCGGCCGGCGCTGCGTGAGGTGCTCGACGGCCACCGGGTGGCCTGCCACTACGCCGAGGACATCGCGGCGGGCCGGATCCGGCCGCACGAGGTGGAGCCGGAGCTGGTCCGGCCGGACGACGGCGCGGCGCCCGGCGACACCGGTGAGCTGATCCCGACCCCGTGAGCACGGCACGAGGCCCCCTTCCCCAGCCGGGGAAGGGGGCCTCGTCGCGTCTCAGCCCTCGGGGCGGTTGAGCAGGGCGACCGCGATGCTGTGCACGGCGTCCAACCCGGACGGGTCGGTCAGCGCCGCCCGGCCGCCGGTCACCGCATACCACTCGTCGGCGTCCTTGTACTGCACCCGCAGGGTGACCTGGCCGTCCGCCCACTCCGTGCGCAGGGTCAGCTCGCCGGTCACCACACCGGCCTCGTCCGTCATCACCCCGCCCGGACCGGCCGTGACGTCGGTGGTCCGCTGCTGCGGCCCGCCGGTCGCGGCCGGCGCGCCCGGTGCGGCCGGTGCGGCCGGCGGGGTGGCGTCGGCGGACATGCCGGCCCCGGACACGTCCGCAGGGGCCGGCGACGCGCCGTCGGCGGTCATGCCGGCCGAGGTCGGACCGGTCGCCGTCCCGCCACCGCCGGCCGCCGCGTCCCCGCCCGCGGTGTCCGGTGTCTGTCCCGGCCCCGGCGTCACTCCGGTCACGGCTTGCTCGCCCATGTGCAGCCCTCCAACATGTCCGTCAGGGCGGCCTTCTCGGCACTGGTCACCGTCAACCGCCAGTAGTGCTTGACCGTCACCCAGTCCGCCGCGTACCGGCACCAGTACCCCTTGTTCGCCGGCTTCCACTGGGACGGATCCTGGTCACCCTTTGCCCGGTTGGAACGGAGGGAAACCGCCACCAGCTGCGGTCGGGTCAGGTCGTTGGCGAAGTCACCCCGCTTCGAGTCGTCCCACTCGTCGGCCCCGGAGCGCCAGGCGTTGGCCAGCGGAACCACGTGGTCGATGTCCACGTCCGCCGGATCGGTCAGCACCAACCCGTCGTACGGGCTCTCCCAGCGGCCGCCCACCACGTTGCAGCCGGAGAGCTTGATGCTCTCCCCGTCCCGTTGCAGCACGCTGTCCCGTACGTCGCAGTTCTTGCCGGTGTCCCGCCAGTGCGGGAAGCGGGACCGGCTGTAGCCCTTCATCGACCCGGCGGCCGCGACGGTCAGCTCCCCGAGTTGCTGGTTGACGTTCCCCGCGGCACTCGGCGGCGTGTCCGGCCCGTCGGCCACCGGCACGCACCCGGCCGCGCCGAGGGCCACCATCGCGGTGAGCACGGCCGCCGACCCGGCACGGGCTCCTGATCTCGTACGCACAGACGACACCTCTTTAGCTTGCGGGCTCCCGGCGAGTCCGCACAGTACCCGGCGGCGGTTTCCGTGATTCGTGGCGTCGGAAGTGGAGCGCGGGCAGAGTGTTCTTCCATGACCGCACCCGCATCCGCCCTCCGGACGGGCACCGCCGCCGGGCGGGGCACCCTGCTCGCCGCGATCCTCGCCTCCGGGATGGTCTTCCTGGACAGCACCGTGGTCAACGTGGCGCTGCCCCGGCTCGGCCGGGAACTCGGTGCCAACGTGGCAGATCTCCAGTGGACGGTGAACGGCTACCTGCTCGTGCTGGCCGCGTTCGTCCTGCTCGGAGGTGCGCTCGGCGACCGGTTCGGCCGGCGCCGGATCTTTCTCCTCGGGGTGGCGTGGTTCGCGGGAGCGTCCCTGCTCTGCGGGCTGTCGCAGGGCACCTCCTGGCTGATCGCGGCCCGCTTCCTGCAGGGCGCCGGCGGTGCGCTGCTCACCCCCGGTTCGCTCTCCGTGCTCCAGGCCAGCTTCCATCCGGACGACCGGGGCAAGGCGATCGGCACCTGGTCCGGGCTCTCCGGAGTCTCCACCGCGCTCGGCCCGCTGCTCGGTGGCTGGCTGATCGACGCTCTCTCCTGGCGGTGGATCTTCTTCATCAACCTGCCGCTGGCGGTGGCCGTGGTGCTCGCCGCGTTGCGCTGGGTCCCGGAGAGTCGGGACGTGGCCGCCTCGCGTGCCGGGGCGGGCCGGCGGTTCGACATCGCCGGGGCGCTGCTCGGCGCGCTGGGGCTGGGCGGCGTCACGTACGCCCTGATCGACGCCCCGGCCCACGGCGTCGGCTCCCCGGTGGTGCTGGCGGCGGTGCTGGTCGGAGTGCTCGCCGTGCTGGCCTTCGTGCTGGTCGAGCGGCGGCGTGGGGACCGCGCGATGCTTCCCACCACGCTCTTCTCCAGCCGGCTCTTCTCGGTGCTGAACGTCTTCACCGTGGTGGTCTACGCGGCGCTCGGCGGGTTCACCTTCTTCCTCGCCGTCTACCTGCAGAACGTGGTGGGCTGGTCGGCGCTGCTCACCGGCCTGGCCACCGTGCCGATGACGCTGCTGCTGCTGGTCGGCTCGGCCCGCGCCGGAGCGCTGTCGGCCCGGATCGGGCCGCGGCTGCCGCTCACCGTCGGCCCGGTGCTCGCCGCGGTCGGCCTGCTGCTGCTGCGGCGGGTCGGGCCGGGCGCGTCGTACTGGACGGACGTGCTACCCGGCGTGGCCCTGTTCGGGGCGGGCCTGACCCTGGTGGTAGCGCCGCTCACCGCCTCGGTGCTGGCCGCGGTGGCCGACCGGTTCGCCGGGGTGGCCAGCGGCTTCAACAACGCCGCCTCCCGGGCCGGTGGCCTGCTGGCGGTGGCCGCGCTGCCCCTGCTGGTCGGCCTCTCCGGCACCGGGTACGAGCAGCGGGCCGCGCTGACCGGCGCGTTCCGCGGCGCGCTGCTCTGGTGCGCCGGGCTGCTGCTGGCCGGGGCCGCGATGGCCGGCCTGCTGATCCACCGCCCCGAGCGAAAGGCGCCCCCGTCACAGCCCTGCCCGTCCCTGCCCGCGTCGACGCCGCCGGACGAGCGGTAAGGAAGGGCACCTTCTTAACGCCTCCGGTAGAGGAGGGGCCCCTTTTAACACGCAGCCGGCTGCGGAGCGAAGGAAGGCAGGATGGGTTGCTACGGTCGCCCGATGAGTGACCATGACGACCGGCTCCGGTATCGCCTGCTCACCGGGCCCGACGACGCGGAGTTCTGCCGGCGGGTCAGCGCGGCGCTGGCCGAGGGCTACCGGCTGCACGGCTCGCCGGCGATCACGTTCGACGGTCAGCGGGTGATCGTGGCCCAGGCGGTCGTCCTGGACGACGTGACGCCGAGGTTCCTTCCCGCCTGAGGGCCCGGGGCTCGGTCCGCCCGGCGGGTCGGGCGTTAAGAAGGGCCCCCTGTTATGCACGAGGCGTTAACAGGGGGCCCTTCCTTGCACGTCAGCTGCGGGCGCGGTTGACGGCGCTGGTGACCGCCTTGATGGAGGCGGTGACGATGTTGGCGTCGACGCCGACGCCCCAGACGGTGCGGCCGTCCACCTCGCACTCCACGTACGCGGCGGCCTGCGCGTCGCCGCCCGAGGAGAGCGCGTGCTCGTGGTAGTCGAGCACCCGTACCGCCACGCCCACGGACTGCAGCGCGCCGACGTACGCGTCGATCGGGCCGTTGCCGACCGCGGTCAGCGGGCGGACCTCGCCGCCGACGCCCACCCGGGCCTCGATCTCCACCTTGCCGTCGGCGGTGCCGATGGCGTAACCGGCCAGGGTGACCGCCGGGTCGACCTGGTGGTCGACCAGGTAGTTGCGGGCGAAGATCTCCCACATGGTGTCCGGCTCGACCTCGCCGCCGTCGTGGTCGGTGACCTGCTGGACCACGCCGGAGAACTCGATCTGGAGCCGGCGCGGCAGGTCGAGCTGGTGCTCGCTCTTCATGATGTACGCGACGCCGCCCTTGCCGGACTGCGAGTTGACCCGGATGACCGCCTCGTAGGTGCGGCCCAGGTCCTTGGGGTCGATCGGCAGGTAGGGCACGGCCCAGGTGAACTCGTCCACCGGCACGCCGGCCGCCGCGGCGTCGGCGTGCAGGGCGTCGAAGCCCTTCTTGATCGCGTCCTGGTGCGAGCCGGAGAAGGCGGTGTAGACCAGGTCGCCGGCGTACGGGTGCCGCTCGTGCACCGGCAGCTGGTTGCAGTACTCGACGGCGCGCCGGACCTCGTCGATGTTCGAGAAGTCGATCATCGGGTCGATGCCCTGGGAGAACAGGTTCAGTCCCAGGGTGACCAGGTCGACGTTGCCGGTGCGCTCGCCGTTGCCGAACAGGCAGCCCTCGATCCGGTCGGCGCCGGCCAGCACGCCCAGCTCGGCGGCGGCCACGCCGGTGCCCCGGTCGTTATGCGGATGCAGGCTCAGCACCAGGCTGTCCCGCCGAGGCAGGTGCCGGTGCATCCACTCGATCGAGTCGGCGTACACGTTCGGCATGGCCATCTCGACGGTGGCCGGCAGGTTGACGATCAGCTTGCGGTCCGGGGTCGGGTCGACCACCTCGATGACCTTGGTGCAGACCTCCAGCGCGTACTCCAGCTCGGTGCCGGTGTACGACTCCGGCGAGTACTCGTAGTGGATGTCGGTGTCCGGGGTGTGGATCTCCGCGTACTTCTGGCAGAGCCGGGCGCCCTGGGTGGCGATGTCGGTGATGCCGTCCCGGTCCAGGCCGAAGACCACCCGGCGCTGGAGCGTCGAGGTGGAGTTGTAGAAGTGCACGATGGCCCGGCGGGCGCCGCGCAGCGACTCGAAGGTCCGGTCTATCAGGTGCTCCCGGCACTGGGTCAGCACCTGGATGGTGACGTCCTCCGGGATGAGGTCCTGCTCGATCAGCTGCCGGACGAAGTCGTAGTCGGTCTGGCTGGCCGAGGGGAAGCCGACCTCGATCTCCTTGTAGCCCATCTGCACGAGCAGTTGGAACATCCGGCGCTTGCGCTCCGGGGACATCGGGTCGATCAGCGCCTGGTTGCCGTCGCGCAGGTCCACGGCGCACCAGCGGGGTGCGGCCTCGACCCGACGGGTCGGCCAGGCGCGGTCCGGCAGGTCAACCCGGAACTGCTGGTCGTACGGCAGGTAACGGTGGAACGGCATCCGGCTGGGGCGCTGCCGGGCGATCGGATCGGTCTCAGCGTCGGTGACAGGTTGAGCCATCTCAGAGTGCTCCCTGGGAACATGTGGCGTCAGCAGATCGGAAGGTGTCGGCGTAGCTGCCCGGCGACGGTGCCGGGTGCCGAGAGGAAGTTCGGATGTGCTGGACGGCGCGGTTCAACTCCGCGACGAGGTGCCGGCCGGTCAGGCCTCGTCGCGGCAGCCAAGGAGAAGGAACGCCCGCCACATGACAGGGTCACCCTACGTGGTGGGACCGGGAGTGGGAAGGCGGGTCCGGACTATGGGACCGGCGTCACTGCCGGTTCGCCCTCGGATCGCGCCTCGCCGAGCCGGGGCGTGCGCCCGGCCCAGGCCACCGCGGGCACGATCGCCAGTCCGACCAGCACGAAGATCGCCGCCGTCGGGTACCAGCCCCAGCCGCCGGTGGTCACTCCGAGCGCGGTCAGTCCCGCCGGGGCGATCAGGAACTGCACCTGCGAGCCGAGCCGGAACGCCCCCACGTACGCGCCGCGCTGGGCGGCCGGCGGCAGGGTGGCGGTGAGCCCCCAGGTGCCCGCCGACTCGACCAGTTCGGCCACGATGAGCAGCGTCGCGGCGGCCACCAGCACCACCACCGTGACCGTGCCGTGGGTTGCCCGGGAGACGGGCACCACCAGGCAGAACAGGGCGATCAGCAGGGCCCCCCGGCGGGACGCCCGGGCGGCGCCCGGCGCGGTGTCGGCGCCCCGGCTGGCGCGTACCTGGAGCAGCACGATCAGGACCGTGTTGAACAGCACCAGCGCGGCGATCAGCGTCTTCGGGGCGTCGGTGTGGGTGAGGATCCAGAGCGGCATGACCGTCAGGTAGAGCGTCTGGTGCGCGGTGAGCAGCCCGGAGAGCAGGGACACCGCCATGAACGGGCGGTCCCGGAGCACGGTGAGCCGGCTCATCGGCTCGGTCGGCCGGGTCACCTCCGGCAGCCGGGGCAGCCGGCGTACGAAGATCGCCGTCACCAGGAACACCCCCGCGATGAACCAGGCCATCCCCCGGTAGGCGGTGATCGTGTCCACCGCCAGCACCAGGCCGCTGATCACCGCGCCCAGCCCGAACCCGACGTTCAGCAGCGAGCGCTGGTACGCCATGGCGGTGACCCGCTCCTCTGGGGGCAGCGCGTTGATCGAGTAGACCTGCCGGGCCGTGCCGCCGGCCGCGTCGACCAGGGCCAGCGCGACCACCACGGCGAGGAAGCCGGGGAACCTGCCCACCAGCGGGTACGCGGCGAAGAGCGCGGCCTGGACCAGCTGCCCGGTCACCCAGACCCGTTGAGCCCCGAACCGGTCGGTGAGCCCGCCGAGCGGGACGGTGCCGAGCAGGGACACCCCGGCCGCGACCGAGAGGCCGAAGCCCACCTGGGCCGGGCTGAGCCCCAGCGCCCGGGTGAAGAAGACGGCGCTCCCGGCCTGGAACAGGCCGTGGCCGACGGCGTACACCATGGCCTGCACGGCGAGGGCGCGGGTCAGCCCGGCCGGCGGTACGACGTGCCGGACGGCGGTGCGGATGGTGTCCCTGGTCCCCATGGCGGGTGAGTGAACCGCGCCCCCCCCCCACGGATCGGTCGAGCCTTTTAGGCTGGGCCGAATCCTGCGTCCGGGGGTGCGCGTGTCCGAGTTGCGGTTCAGCCTGGCCGACGTTGCGGGACTCCGGTTCGCCGTCTCACCGGCCAACGAGACGGTCATGAGCATGTGGGCGCTGGCCGACCCGGTCCGTTACTCCGTGCACCTGCCCTGGAGCGACCGGGCCCGGGTGACCCTGCGTCGCCCGGAGGTGGCCGACCGGGTCCGGCCGCTGGTGGAGCTGACCCGGCCGCGCCGCTGGCTGCCCGATTTCCTCACCCCGGCGGCCCGGCCGGACCTGGAGATGGCCGAGCAGCTCGACCAGATCGCCGCGACGCCGGCGGACGTGGTGGTCAAGGATCTGCTGGCGACCACCCCGAGCGCGCCGCTGAGTCCGTTCGGGCGGGCGCTGCTCGCCGATCCCCGCGGGCTGCTGCCACAGCTCGTCGACGCGGTCCGGGTCTGGTACGACGAGGCGATCGCCCCGGACTGGCCACGGATGCGCGCGCTGCTCGACGCCGACGTGGCGTACCGCGCCGCCCAGCTCGCCGAGGGCGGCGCCGGCCAGCTCTTCGCGCAGCTCCATCCCAGCCTGCGCTGGCTCGGCGACCGGGTGGTCAGCGACGACCCGTTCGAGCGGGACTTCGACCTCGGCGGCCGTGGGCTGGCGCTGAACCCAGGGGTGTTCACCGATCGGCGGGTGTTGTGGAACCTGCTGGAGGACTCGTTGCCGGCCGGGGCGTACCCGGTTCGCGCGGTGGGGACGCTCTGGGAGCGAGCCCCGGCCCTGCCCGGTGACCCGCTGGTGCGGGTGGTGGGCGCTGGCCGGGCGGCGTTGCTGCACCTGCTCGACACGGCGACGACCACCACCGACCTGGCCCGACTCACCGGGATGTCCGCCGGGAACGTCTCGCAGCACCTCTCCGCCCTGCACGCCGCCGGGCTGGTCGACCGGTCCCGGGAGGGCCGGCACGTGCGCTACCGCAACACCGAGGTGGGCGCCTCCCTGCTCCGCGCCGCCCGCGGCACCTGACCGGCCTCCCGGCTGCCGGCGGGTTGCGGCAAGGCGGGGTGTCCCGGCGGCGGGAGCCACCGATCTGCCGCTTCCCGAGTCGATCAACGCCGGCTCGGCGGGCGCGGGCGGGCCGGTGGGGCGCGGCTGACCCGGCCACCCGGTCAGGGGAGGATGAGGGCGGCGAGGGGGTGACGGCGGCGCAGGGCGGTCTCCCGGGTACGCAGGTCCGGTGGCAGGGCGAGCGGGTCGCCGAGCCGGCCGACCGCGGCCACCACCAAGGGCCGGATCCCGGCCGGCAGGTCCAGTTCGGTGGCCAGGCCGGCCCGGTCGAACCGGGTGAGCTGGCGAACGTGCAGCCCGAGCGCGGTGGCCTGCACGGTCAGGTGGGCGACCGCCTGGCCCAGGTCGTACGTGGCCCGTTCGACACTCCCGCCGCCGGCACCCGCGTCGGTGTACGCGCCGAGCACCAGGGCGGCGGCGTGTCGCGCCCAGCACTGGTCGGCCTCGGGAAGGGTGACCAGGATCCGCTTCCAGGTCTCGTCCTGCCGGTGCCCGAGGGCGAACCGCCACGGCTGCGCGTTCCCGGCCGAGGGGGCCCAGCGGGCGGCCTCCAGCAGCGAAGCGGCCTCGTCGCCGGTGAGTTCCGCGTCGGGATCGAAGGCTCGAGGACTCCAGCGGAAGGCGAGCAGCGGTGTGAGGTCGGCCATGAGGTGAAGCATCCCTCATGGTGTTCTTTGCCCGAAAAGCGCCCTCGGCAGATGTGGCTAAGAGCACCCGTAACGGACATGCCGGTCAGGGCGTTCCCGCGCTCGGGCTGTCGGCGGGCGTCGGGGCCTCCCGCCCCACCGGGTCGTCCTCGGTGACCGGCCCGGCCAGCTGCACGGTGGCCGGCGCCGGCCCCGGCTCGCCGGCGAGCCGGAGCGTGCCGAACGCGGCCCGGACCGCGCTCGGGGTGCCGTCCGGCCGGTAGCAGTAGATGCCGACGTCCAGCGGAGCGTTGAGCGAGGCCGAGGTCGAATCGACCGAATAGCACTGGCCGGTCGCCCCGGCCGGCGGCTCGGCGGGCGAGACCGCCAGCGGGGCCCGGCGGTCGGTGAGCACCTCCAGCCAGTCGGTGAACGGGTGCTGCACCCGGGGATCCAGCCTCCGCGGGACGCTGTCGTCCTGGTCGCCGAGGCGTACGCAGCTCGGCGGCGCCGAGTGCCCGGCCGAGGGGAGCGCGCACTGGAACAGCCCGTCGGCGGTCGCGGCGAGCGAGACGTCCACCGTGCCGCCCCGCCCCCAACCGGGCACGTCCACCCGCCAGGTGCCGTCGTTCGCGCTGGTCACCGTGATCGTCCGGTCCGGGCCGTCCCCGGTGGCGAAGGTGTACGCGGCGGTCAGGTGCCGGTCCTGGGCGGCGGCGGCCAGCGCGGCGAGTTCGTCGCGAGCGGCGTCGACATCGGCCGGGGCCGGGTCGGTGGTGCTCGTCGGGGCCGGCGTCGGCGGGTCGGCGGTGCAGGCGGAGAGGAGCGCCGACAGGCTGAACGCCAGGACGCCGGTCAGTCGCCGGCCCGCGCGAAGGTGAGCGTGCACCGGGACATTCTCCGGTGCGCGCCCGGGTCCGGGGGTCCGCCGTACGGCTGCCCGTGCCGGCGTGTCGCGGTCTCCGTGGCCGCGGTGTCCGCCCCTGGTGAGCCGCCCCACGCCGGGCCGGATGGTGGGATCACCCGACCCGGCCTCGTGGCCCGCCCGATACCCTGGGGTGGTCTGACACGCGCCGCCGGACCGGAAGCCGGCGGCGTCGGCACGCTCAGGGTCGTCGCTGGGAGGGAGTGCACCGTCGTGGCACTCGTGGTGCAGAAGTACGGCGGGTCCTCCGTCGCCAACGCCGAGCGGATCAAGCGGGTGGCCGAGCGCATCGTGGCCGCCCGCAAGGCCGGCGACGACGTGGTCGTGGTGGTCTCCGCGATGGGGGACACCACCGACGAGCTGCTGGACCTGGCCAACCAGGTCAGCCCGCTGCCGCCCGGCCGGGAGCTGGACATGCTGCTCACCGCCGGGGAGCGGATCTCCATGGCGCTGCTCGCCATGGCCATCCACAACCTGGGGTACGAGGCCCGCTCGTTCACCGGCTCGCAGGCCGGCGTGATCACCACCTCGGTGCACGGCAAGGCGCGGATCATCGACGTCACGCCGGGCCGTCTCAAGGGCGCGCTGGACGAGGGCGCGGTGGTCATCGTGGCCGGTTTCCAGGGCGTCTCGCAGGACACCAAGGACGTCACCACGCTGGGCCGGGGCGGGTCGGACACCACCGCCGTGGCGCTCGCCGCCGCGCTCGACGCCGACGTCTGCGAGATCTACACCGACGTGGACGGCGTGTTCACCGCCGACCCGCGGATCGTGCCGAACGCCCGGCACATCAAGAACATCACCTACGAGGAGATGCTGGAGCTGGCCGCCTGCGGCGCCAAGGTGCTGCACCTGCGCAGCGTCGAGTACGCCCGGCGCGCGGGGTTGCCGATCCACGTCCGTTCGTCATACTCGACCAACACCGGCACCATGGTCACCGGATCGATGGAGGACCTTCCCGTGGAACAGGCACTGATCACCGGGGTCGCCCACGACCGCAGCGAAGCGAAGATCACCATTGTCGGCGTGCCCGACGAGCCGGGTGCCGCCGCGAAGATCTTCGACACCGTGGCCGGTGCCGAGATCAACATCGACATGATCGTGCAGAACGTGTCCACCGAGGGCACCGGCCGCACGGACATCTCGTTCACGCTGCCCAAGACCGACGGCGCGACCGGCATGGCGGCGCTCAGCAAGATCCAGGAGTCGGTCAAGTTCAAGGGCCTGCTCTACGACGACCACGTCGGCAAGGTGTCGCTGATCGGGGCCGGCATGCGCTCGCACCCGGGCGTCGCGGCCGGCTTCTTCGCGGCCCTCGGCGCGGCCGGGGTCAACATCGAGATGATCTCCACGTCCGAGATCCGGGTCTCGGTGGTCTGCCGGGACACCGACCTGGACAAGGCGGTCCGCGCCATCCACGACGCCTTTGACCTGGGCGGCGACACCGAGGCCGTGGTCTACGCGGGCACCGGGCGGTAGCCGGATGTCGTCGCTGCCCACCCTTGCCGTGGTCGGGGCGACCGGTGCCGTCGGCACGGTGATGTGCCAGCTGCTCTCCGCCCGGCGCAACGTGTGGGGGGAGATCCGGCTGCTCGCCTCCGAGCGCTCGGCCGGTCGTCGGGTGCAGTGCCGGGGCGAGGAGTTGACCGTCCAGGCCCTGACCGCGGACGCGTTCGACGGGGTCGACGTGGCGATGTTCGACGTCCCGGACGAGGTCTCCGTGGAGTGGGCGCCGGTGGCGGTGTCCCGCGGCGCGGTGGTGGTGGACAACTCCGGCGCGTACCGGATGGACCGGGACGTGCCGCTGGTGGTTCCCGAGATCAACCCGGAGCAGGTGCGTAACCGTCCCAAGGGGATCATCGCCAACGCCAACTGCACCACCCTGGCAATGATCGTGGCCATCGCCCCGCTGCACCGGGAGTACGGCCTCCGTGAGCTGGTGCTCGCCTCCTACCAGGCGGCGTCCGGGGCGGGGCAGGCCGGTGCGGACGCGTTGCACGCCCAGCTCAGCAAGATCGCCGGGGACCGGGTGCTCGGCTCCCGGGCGGGTGACGTGCGGCAGGCGGTCGGGGACGAGCTGGGCCCGTTCCCGGCGCCGCTGGCGCTCAACGTGGTGCCCTGGGCCGGCTCGCTCGGCGACGGCGGCTGGTCGTCCGAGGAGCTGAAGATGCGCAACGAATCGCGCAAGATCCTCGGACTGCCCGACCTGAAGGTCTCCGCCACCTGCGTACGGGTGCCGGTGGTGACCGGGCACTCGGTCGCGGTGCACGCGGTCTTCGCCACCGAGGTGGACGCCGAGGGCGCCCGCGAGGCGCTGCGCAACGCGCCCGGCGTGATCCTGGTCGACGATCCGGCCGCGGGCGAGTTCCCGATGCCGATCGACGCGGTCGGCACCGACCCCTCCTGGGTCGGCCGGATCCGCCGCGCCGTCGACGACCCGAGAGCCCTCGACCTCTTCGTCACCGGCGACAACCTCCGCAAGGGCGCCGCCCTGAACACCGCCCAGATCGCCGAACTCCTCGCCGAGGAACTCACCCGCCCCTAGCGCGCCGATCTTGGAGTTGTGGCGCCTCGAATGCCCATCCTGCGGCCTTTGCTCAGTGCCACAACTCCATGATCGCGTGGGTCAGGCGGCGGCGAGGTGGACGCCGTCGCGGCCCTGGCGTTTGACGGCGTAGAGGGCCTGGTCGGCCCGGCTGAGGGTGCGTTCCGGGGACTCGCCGGGGCGGGGGAGGGCGACGCCGACGCTGATCGTGCGGCCGGTACGCCGGGCCGCCTCGGTCAACCGCTCGGCGATCCGGACCGCCTCCTCCGGGCGGTTCACCTCGATCACCGCGACGAACTCGTCGCCCCCGGTCCGGTACAGCTCGTCGCCCTGCCGCAGCGCCCCCTCGAGCGCCCGGGCGAGCCCGACCAGCAGCCGGTCCCCGGCCTGGTGGCCGTACGTGTCGTTGACGTTCTTGAACCCGTCCACGTCGATCGCCAGCAGGGCGGTACGCCCCGGGGTGGCGCTGGCGATCCGCTGGCCGAACGGCCCGGTGTGCCGCAGCCCGGTGAGCGGGTCGGAGCTGGCCTGCTCGCGCAGCCGGGCGAGCGTACGCAGCCGGTCGAGGCAGGTCCAGGCCTGGCCGGCGAGCAGCTCCATCAGGTTGACGGTGGTCGGATCGGGCCGCAGCAGCCGCTCGTCGGCGACCAGCAGGAGCCCGCCGCCGTCCGGCGGCCCGACCGGCACCGCCACCAGGGTGCGCGCCCCCGCCGACGCGAGCGGCAGGTAGTCCTCGGTCGGCGGGTGCCCCGCCTCGCCCAGGGTGTACGCGGCGCCGTTCCGGTGCGCCCGGGCCAGCATGCGGCCGAGCGCGGTGGGTCCGGCCTCGGTCAGCTCGGCCCGGATCCGCGACTCCAGCTCACCCGGGGTGCCGGTGGGTGCGCCGAGCCGGGGCCCGCGCCGACCGGCCAGCAGCAGCACGGCCGTGGAGAGCCCGGAGACGTCCCGGGCGGCGGCGATGGCGGCGGCCATCAGGTCCCAATCGGTGGGGGCGGCGGTCATCGCGGCGGCGTGCCGGAGCAGCTTCTCGCTGCGGCTCTCCGCCGGCGGGCCACCGAGCGCGACGATCCGCGCGCCCAGCCGGCCGGCCAGCCGCTCCGCCGTCTCCCGCCACCGCTCCAGCTCGACCGGGTCGCTCCACTGCAGGTCGAGCACGCCGATCGGGCGCCCGGCCGGGTCCAGCACCGGTACGCAGATCTCGGCGGTGACGTCCGGGCGGACCGGGAGGTAGTCGGGGTCGGCGGCGACGTCGGCGACGACGGCCGGCTCGCCGGAGGCGTAGACCCGGCCGACGATCGACCGCTCCAGGTCGTGGCGCGGCGTCGGATGCGCCCAACCGGAGTGGTCGGCGCCGGTCATCAGCGGGACCGTGGCGAAGACCTGCCAGGCTCCGGTGGCCGCGACGCAGCGGAGCCGGCCGTGGACCTGGAGCAGGATCGAGATGGTCGCGGGGGTGTACCGGGCCAGCGCGGCGGCCGTCCACTGGCACGCCTCCAGCGCGGTCGACGCCATCGGCAGGCGGACCGTGACGTCTCGGACGACTCGCTCGTGATCCACGTCGTTCCTGGTCAAAGGGGGGTGGGCGCGATCAAGGGTACTCAGCGGAGGGTCCGCCGACCTTCGTACACATGTGCTATCCACAGGCTGTGGACATGGCCTGTGGGTGCGGCCGGGCCGCGCGGTGGGCCCGGTCGGCGATAGCGTGAGGGTCCCGGTCCGAGGAGGCGTCTATGCTCATCGCCCAGCTCAGCGACCCGCACGTGACCACCGGTCCACGCGCGGCCGAGCAGGCCACCGGGCTGCACCGGGCGCTCGGTCGGGTGCTCGCCCTGCGTCCCCGCCCCGACTGCGTGGTGATCACGGGTGACCTTGCCGACAACGGTCGTCCGGACGAGTACGCCGCGCTCCGCGACGCCATCGGGCGGTTCCCGCTGCCGGTGCACCTGGTCGCCGGCAACCACGACGACCGGGAGTCGCTGCTCGACGCCTTCGGCGGCACGCCCTACCTGGGCGGTGGCTTCTCGGCCCACTACCACGTCGACCACCCGGCGGCGACGGTGGTGGTGCTCGACTCCCTCCTGCCGGGCGACGCCGCCGGCCGGCTCGGCGAGGAGCAGCTCCGCTGGCTCGACGGGGTGCTCGCCGGCCGGCCCGACGTGCCCGCCGTCGTGTGCCTGCACCACCCGCCGGTCGCGGTCGGCATTCCGGCCATGGACGCCATCCGGCTCACCGACGCCGACGCGTTCGCCGCCGTGATCGGCCGCCACCCCCATGTCGTACGGGTGGCCGCCGGCCACCTGCACCGGCCGGTTACCAGCAACTTCGCCGGCACGGTGCTGACCACCGCACCGAGCACCTGGATGCAGGTGAGCCTGACTATGACCGACGACCCGGAGATCTGGATGGTGGCCGAGCCGACCGCCTTCCTGCTGCACCAGGTGGTCGAGGGCGGCTGTGTGACGCACACCGTCCAGGTCAGCCATGCCGCCGGACGGACCTGCTGGTTCTGACCGGATGGACCGGCTCTGGTACGTCGCGTACGGCTCGAACCTGCACGCCGGGCGGCTGCGCCACTACCTCGCCGGGGGCCGCCCGCCCGGCGGGCTGCGGACGTACCCGGGCTGCCGGGACTGCCGACCACCCGGCCGGGACGTCCCGGCGCTGATCCCCGGCGGTGTCTACTTCGCCGGGGAGTCGCAGGCCTGGACCGGCGGGATGGCCTTCTACGACCCGGAGCTGCCGGGGCGGGCGGCGGTCCGCGGCTACCTGGTGACGGTCGAGCAGTTCGCCGACATCGCCGCGCAGGAGATGTACCGGCCACCCGGCGCGGACCTCGGCCTGGTCCGCGCGGCGGCGGAGACCGGCCGGGCGGTCCTGGGCCCGGGCCGCTACGAGACCCTGCTCCGGGTCGGTGCGCGCGAGGGCCTGCCGATGCTCACCTTCACCGCTCCGGTGCGGGCGTCCGACGTGGAGTGGACCGCGCCGGCGCCGGCCTACCTGGGCATGCTGGCCCGGGGGCTGGGCGAGGCGCACGGCTGGGACGCCGGGCGGATCACCGCCTACCTGGCCGACCGGCCCGGCGTCGCCGGGCGGTGGGCGCCGGTGGCACTCCGCGCACTGGTGTCGGGCGTCCTCGCCGCCCGGCGGGGGTGAGGGGTCCGGCGGCGATGCGGCCTGGCCGCTCCACCGGGTGGCTTTCGAGCAGCCGGCCCTGCTGCTCGGTGGACTTCTCGCCTCGGCCGACCCGCGATACGCGACGGAGGCCGCCGGAAAGGATTCCCGACGGCCTCCGCCCTCAGCTCCGGCTACCGCTGGATCAGAGTGCGCCCAGGATCCGGTTGAGCAGGGCGACCAGCCCGTTCAGGGCGCCACCGGCGCCGCCCGTGTTGTCGAGCAGGCCGGCGACCGCGCAGAGCAGGTTGCCGAGCAGGTTGCCCGGGCCCTGCTGCGCCGTGATGTCGAGGACCACCTCGTTCAGGTGGACCTGGAGACCGAGCAGATTGAGGTCCAGCGGCCCGAGGTCCAGGTTGAGGATGTCGCAGGTGCCGCTCGCCTGGACCGGCGTAGTGACCTGCTGGGTAACGGCCCCGAGCGAGGTGCCCGCGGAGTTGGTCATGGTGCCGGTGAGCGTGCCGACCGCGGCCAGCTGGCCGTTCTGGTTGATGAACCGGGTCGGGGTGAAGGTGCCGGTGAAGCTGCCGATGCCGCCGAGCGCGTCGGTGAAGCTACCGGTGACCGGGGTGCTGACCGTGGAGGCCGTCGGTGCGACGGCCGACGCCTGCTGCGTCACCGGAGCGGCCTGCGCCACACCCGTACCGCTGAGGACCAGGCCCGCACTCGCGGCCAGGGCGACGAAGGTGGTGCGGAGACGTGCTGAGCGCATGAAGTTCTTCCTTCCACTGGGGTTGCCCTTGCGCTGCCCCGGTACCCGACGAAAGCCCAGCAAACCAAATAAAGATTCTCACTTTCGATCCATTCCGGACAGCCGTGGCCATCGGTCCGGCCCGTCGGCCGGCCGGCCGGCGCGGAACCACCGCATGCTCGGCTGGACTATCGATATCGGACAGCGCGCCTTTCCTGGCGGATCGGCGCATCATGATCGACTTTCGGGTGCGATCCGGCGGCCGAGGGATGTATTTGCCGGGTCAGAGGTTGTCAGGGGTCAAGGTTCCCGATGACATGAACGTGCCGGCACCCGTCCGCCGGCCGACATGAAGTGGGGGATCCTGTGAAGCAGAGGTTGATCGGCTTCGGGGCCGCGGTCGCGGTCTGCGGGACGCTGGCCGTCGCCGCGCCGGCCCAGGCGGCCACGCCGGCCGTCCAGATCACCAAGGTCTACTACAACTCGCCCGGGACCGACGACCGCTCCAACAAGAGCCTGAACGCCGAGTACGTACGCCTGACCAACAAGCGCAGCACCAGCATCAACCTGAAGTACTGGACGCTGCGCGACAAGTCCAACCACGTCTACAAGTTCGGTGGCGACTTCCGCCTGGCCGCCGGCGCCAGCGTCTACATCCACACCGGCAAGGGCACCAACACCGCGACGCACCGGTACTGGGGCTCCGGCGCGTACATCTGGAACAACACCGGCGACAAGGCGTACCTGCGCAACTCCGCCGGCACGACGATCGACACCTGCTCCTGGGGCAGCAGCGGCAGCTACACCTACTGCTGACCCCGGCGCGGCGCGCCGCCGGACTCCCCGATCCGGGAGCCGGCGGCGCGGCCGGAGTGGCGCTCAGCCGAGCAGGGCGTCGCGCAGCGCCGGGGCCAGCGTCTCCGGCGGCACCTCGTGGAAGCCGCCCGCCAGGCTGACGTGGGTGGCGCCGGGAACCGCCCGGGCGGTCGCCGCCGCCGCGTCGCGCAGCCACTCCGGGCTGCCCGTGCTGTCGACCACCACGGTCGGCGCGGTGATCCTGCTGAGCCGGTCGACCGGCAACTCCCCGTAGCCGGTGACCGTGGTGTCGTACGCGAGAGTGTGGGCGAGCCCCTCCATCCACGACCACTCCGGCGCGGCGCGCATCCCCGCCACCGCCTCGGCCGGCACCCCGACCGCGTCGGTCAGGAACAACTCCACCGCGTCGCCGCGCCGGCCGGCCGACACCAGCTCGGTCAACCGGTCGGCCAGCCCGGGCTTCGCGCCGCCGTGCGGGCCGGCCTGGAACGGCGGCTCGAAGAGCGCCAGCCCGGCGACCGGGAGCCCCTCGGCGGCCGCGTACGCGGCCAGGATCGCCCCGGACGACAGGCCGTAGAGGTAGGCCGAGCCGCCCGCCCGCTCGATCAGGGCCGCCACGTCCTCGATCTCCCGCTGCACCGCGTAGGGTCCGGTGTCGCCGCTGTCGCCCCGGCCCCGCCGGTCGTAGCCGTACACGGTGAAAGCGGAGGCCAGCGCGGCACCCAGCGGACGGACCGTGCCCCGGTCGTTGAACGCCCCACCGACCAGGACGATCGGCGGCCCCTCGCCAGCCGTCTCGTACGCGATCGCGGTGCCGTCGGCGGACCGCACCGTGTCCACCGTCCAGGTGGTCCCATTCGACGTCATGGCTACTTTTCTAGTCCAGACCTGTGACAGCGGGGGCCCGTGAAGGAATTCACCCGCCCGTCATGTCGGACTAGTCGGACGTACCGGTGCAGGTTGCCATCCGTATCCGTCGCTGAGGTGAGCTGCCCTGGTCGACCGACAGCTTGTCAGGTGGCAAGCTTGCTTCGGCAGGCGGCGTCCCCCCGACCGCCGTCATCCGCGATCGACCCCTGTCACGGCACGTCGATGGCCGCCGGACGAACCATCGCCCGGACAGCCACGCGCCGAACCCACGAGGAGTTCCATGTCCGTCCCCGGGATGCGTCGGGCCGCCGTCGGCCTGGCCGCACTCGCCGCGACCGCGTTCACCGCGGTCGCCGTCAACCCCAACCAGGCCGAGGCCGGCCCGAAGCCGGTCGACGTCAAGCTGCTCGCCATCAACGACTTCCACGGCAACCTGGAGCCGCCGACCGGCTCCAGCGGCACCATCGCCGGGCAGACCGCGGGCGGCGCGGAATACCTGGCCACCCAGCTCAAGCAGCTGCGTGGCGCCACCGAGGAGGAGCAGGAGCACACCGTCACGGTCGCCGCCGGTGACCTGATCGGCGCCTCCCCGCTGCTCTCCGCCGCCTTCCACGACGAGCCCACCATCGAGGAGATGAACCTCGCCGGGCTCGAGTTCACCAGCGTCGGCAACCACGAGTTCGACGAGGGCGCCACAGAGCTGCTGCGGATGCAGAACGGCGGCTGCCACCCGGTGGACGGCTGCGGCGACGGCACCCCGTTCGAGGGCGCCAAGTTCCAGTACCTCTCCGCCAACGCCTTCAAGACCGCCACCGGCCAGCCGCTGCTGGCGCCGTACGGCATCAAGAAGATCGACGGCGTCAAGATCGGCTTCATCGGGATGACCCTCGAGGGCACCCCGCAGATCGTCAGCCAGCAGGGTGTCGCCGGCCTCTCCTTCGCGGACGAGGCGGACACCGCCAACAAGTACGCCAAGATCCTGCAGGCCCAGGGCGTGCAGAGCATCGTCGTGCTGCTCCACGAGGGTGGCGTGCAGAACGGCGGCGGCATCAACGACTGCACCGGGTTCAGCGGCCCGATCGTCGACATCGCCAACCGGATGGACCCGGCGATCGACGTGATCGTCAGCGGGCACACCCACGCCGCGTACAACTGCAACATCAACGGCAAGCTGGTCACCAGCGCCAGCTCCTTCGGCCGCCTGGTCACCGACATCGACCTCCAGGTCGACCGGCGCAGCGGCGACGTGATCAGCGCCAAGGCGAACAACGTCGTGGTCACCCGGGACGTCCCCAAGGACCCGGCCAGCACCGAGCTGATCAACCACTACAAGACCGCCCTCGGCCCGGTGGCCGACAAGGTGGTCGGCGAGACCACCGCCGCGATCACCAAGACCCAGGAGAACCTGTACCAGACCGGGGTCGACGTCAACGGCAAGCCGGTCTACCAGACCGGTGAGTCGCCGCTGGGCAACCTGATCGCCGACGCCCAGCTCGCCGCGACGGACAACGAGCAGAACGCGGTCGCCGCGTTCATGAACCCCGGTGGTGTCCGCGCCGACGTCGACGCCGGCCCGGTCACCTACGCCGAGGCGTTCACCGTCCAGCCGTTCGCCAACAACCTGGTGACCCTGGACCTGACCGGGGCCCAGCTCTACTGCATGCTGGAGCAGCAGTTCACCGTCGCCCGGGTGCTGTACGCGTCCTCGACCGTGCACTACGTCGTCGACACCAACGGCACCACCGCGCCCGCCGGCGCGCCGTGCAGCGGCAGCCGGGTGGTCCGGGGCAGCCTCACCATCAACGGTGCCCCCGTCACCGACACCGGGACCTACCGGGTCACGGTGAACAACTTCCTCTCCGGCGGTGGTGACGGCTTCAGCGTCCTCACCGGTGGCACGAACGCCGTCACCGGCATGATCGACCTGGACGCCTTCACCGCGTACCTGACCGAGAAGTCGCCGGTCTCGCCGCCGGCCCTGGACCGGATCCAGACCACCGCCGAGGTCCCCGCCGCCTGACGCGGACCCGGCACGGCGACGGGCCCCGGAGCGATCGCTCCGGGGCCCGTCCGCACATCCAGGGCCGATGTGGGGGGGAAAGGCGGGGTTGTTGTGGCGCCGAGAAGACCGGGGAGAGAACCCATACCGGAGTTTGGGGGA
>NZ_JBSGJR010000037.1:0-23877 GCF_053605645.1 Micromonospora sp. NPDC003776 | reverse complement strand
CCACCACCATGCCCCGGACCCGGTCGCATCGACAATGAACGATCGCAGACGCGGGGCCGGAACGCCCGACATCAGCCGTGAACGATCGAGGCTAGGACCAGATGTATTCCTCGGCGATCGCGCCATCGACCCACTTGGCCACCGTGACCATGCGGCCTCCGCCTTCGAACTCCCCGACGACGCAGGTCCAGTCCCCCGATCCGAACTTGATCGGGTGAGAGGTGATCCGCGGCGGTGTGCCTCCTGCTGATTCGACGTAGGCCTTCATGGCGTCGATGTGCTCGCTGATCCCACGTGTGGGCGGCTGCCCCTTCCAGTCCACAAACACGTCGTCGGTGTGGTGGTGGGCGAACACGCCGTTCCAGTCGGCGTTGTTCCAGCCGGTGAAGTCGAGATCGTCCATGCCCTTGAGGTTGGCTGCAACCTGATCTTGTGCCATGATTCTCTTCTTCCTGAACTGGGGTCTGAGTTGAATCTTTTCCCGGCCGGGCCGGGCTCAGAATTGTCGAATGCTCCCGCGTCGGCGTCGACGGCGGCGTTCCTGCCACGAGAATTCCGCCGGCATCTTTGAGTGATTCGCAGGTGAGTCAAATCGCGGCGCATGATGGAGATTTCGGTGTGGAATGCGAGGCGAACATCGCCGAACGCGTCTCCACCGGACGCGTTGCAGCATCAGGTGTCCGGCTACCAGACACGCGCCTGCGGGCAGCTCGCCGCCGGCACTGCGATAGGTCATCTCGGGCAATGTTCAATGTCAAAAGGCTACTTTGGGACTAGCGCAAGATTGACCGGTCGGCCGCACTTTCCCTGAGGACGCTTGTTCCATGGGCCTCCCTCAAAAGTGTTTGTCCCGTATGTGCCGGGTCCTTAAGTTGATCTCCGATTCGGATGCTACCACCGCAGGGACTTTACGTATTCACTTTGAGGCGATCGCCGAGGCACGAGGGCGTCGAGGCCTTACTTGGCGGCGTTGGACGGTAAGAGCGCAGGGTGGCGGATTCGGCGTATCCGCCTGGTGTCAGGCGGCCAGCACTGGGGAGTCTGTGCCCGCCTCGGTGGTGACGGAGGGCAAAATTGTTGTACGACTTCCCAAACTAGGCATCCGTCTCTACCGCAGGTCGGCGGCGATCCGGTCGGCGTCGGCGGTCAGGGCGTCGTAGCCGTCGGTGGTGAGCTTGCCGTCGCGCCGTAGCTCGCCGAGCTTGTCGCGCAACTTCTTGAGCTGGTCCTCGGCCTGGTCCGGATCGTTCTCGGCGATCGCCTTCGCGATCGCGTCCACCTTGGTGTGCAGGTCCCTCGCAGCATCCGGGTTCAACCGGCCGGCATCCACCTGCCTCCGGATCGACTGACGCATGCCAGCGATCGGGTCAGCGGTCGGAGTGGGGCTCGGTTTACGGGAGGTGGCCCGAGGGCTCGGTGTCGGGCTGACCGGGTCGCGGCTGGCGGACGAGACGGCCCGCAGGGTCGGCGTGGCGGGGCCGACGGTGAGCGGCACGGCCGGCACGCGGGGCGCCATGGTGGTGGTGGCCGATGCCGACGGCGTGGTCGGTCCCGCGATCGAGGTGTGGTCGTCGCGGCCGCGCACCGCGACGCCGGTCAGGGCGAGCAGCGCGACGCCCAGCAGGGCCGCTGCCAGCAGCCCCTCGCGCCGACGCCGTGCCAGGCGCTGGCCCGGCCTGGGCGGAAAAGCGTTCACCGGGGCAGCCCCTGCCGGCCGACCCGGGTCCGCCGGCGTGACCGACACGAGGGGAACCGGCGTGCCGGCCCGGGGCAGCAGGGCTGCGAGGCGGTCGCGCACGTCGGCCGCGTCGGGCGGCCGGTCGGCGGGATCCTTGGCCAGCAGTTCGGCGGCCAGGGCGTCCAGCTCGGTGGGTACGTCGGGCCGACGCTCGCGCAGCGGCTGGGGTCGCTCGTTGACGTGCTGATGCAGCACGCTGAGCGGCTCGCCGACGAACGGCGGACGGCCGGCGAGCATGGCGTAGAGGGTGCAGCCCAGCCCGTACAGGTCGCTGCGGTGGTCCACCGGCCGGCCGAGGGCCTGCTCGGGAGACATGTACGAGCTGGTGCCAAGCTTGGTCGCCGGTTCGGTGAGGGTCTTCTCCCCCGCTGCCCACGGAAGGCGGGCGATGCCGAAGTCGCAGATCTTGACTGTGCCGGCGGCGGTGACGATCAGGTTGCCCGGCTTCACGTCACGGTGCACCACCCCAGCCGCGTGCGCGGCGGCGATCCCGTCGCAGGCCTGAGCGGCGATCGACAACGCCTGCAGGACGGTGAGCGGGCCGTCGGCGATCAGTGCCGACACGGTCCGCCCCTCCACCAATTCCATGATCAGGTAGGAGTCGTTCTCCTCGGTGCCGAAGTCATGGACCGCGACGATGTGCGGATGGGTCAGGCCGGCCGCCGCGCGGGCCTCCCGGTCGAAGCGTTCCGCGGCCATCGGCTCCTTCAGGCCGGCCGCAGCGAGCACCTTGATCGCCACCGGGCGGGCCAGGCGCAGGTCGCGCCCACGCCACACCTCACCCATCCCGCCGCTGCCCAGTAGCTCCTCGGCCTGGTAGCGACCATCCAGCAGGCGTCTCAGCACGCGGCCTCACTGCTCCAACCCTGGGCGCCGCGACATCCGAGGGTGATGAACGGCGGCCGGCATCGGGGTCAACGAACTTGCCCTCAGGAGTTCCTCATCGTGGACAATTCCCAAGCTGACCAACGCGCCAGCGGCACCCGAGGAAACGAGACAACAATCCGCTGCGGCAAGATCCGCTGGCGCGAGCTGCAGCG
Source organism: Micromonospora sp. NPDC003776 (assembly GCF_053605645.1). NCBI lineage: Bacteria > Bacillati > Actinomycetota > Actinomycetes > Micromonosporales > Micromonosporaceae > Micromonospora > Micromonospora sp. NPDC003776. The sequence continues at coordinate 21,099 of NZ_JBSGJR010000037.1, read as the reverse complement.
ACTCCTCGCTAGCCTGGACCGGCGCCTACATCACCTGCCACCAACCTGTGGAACGGGCACACCTGCAGCAAACGCCACCGAACCTAACAAAGCACTACTGGTGCGCTACCGCATGGCACTGACCGGCGAGCCCGAGCCCGGGAAGGCTGCTCGCCCGGTCAGCGACCGCCTGTTCGTCGGCCTCGTCCAGGCAGGTCGCGGCTCAGGTCTACCCTCTCGTGCTCGGCTTCCGACTGACCTGTTCGACCAGCGGCCCGCCACAGGAACAGCGCCAGCAGCATCATCCACCCGATGAATAGGCCGACACCGAAGAGGGACGAGTTGCCTTCAACGGTCCGGCCGAGGACGCTGAAGATCGAGCCCAGGGCGAACACGCCGGCCGCGACGAGCCCGCCGACGCCGAGCCACTTCGGCAGCAGCCCGGTGCGAAGTGCGCTGAGGGCGACTGCGGCGGTGAGTGCGGTGATGCTCCAGACGATTGGCGTGCGCCCTTGTAGGTGGTTGAGTGCCAGCACTGCTGACAGGTCGCCCGCGTCGGCCGCGCCGACGAGGGCGGTCTCGGCCGCCTGGGACACGAACCCGAGGGCGACGAAAACGGTGCCGCTGATCGCGATGGCGGTGGCAAGCGTGTCCTGACCAGCCCTCCGGATGACCGGTGCCAAGGCCGAGACGAACACAATCGCCGCCAGTAACGCAGCGCCGACAGCGATCTCGCTGGTCAACAGTGCCGACCGGTGCGCCACGTTGAAAGCGGCGACGGCGGCGGGCGTGCCTCCGTCCGGGCCGAGCCCTTGCAGCAGCAGATGGGCCACGTAGAGCAGGTCGAAGCCGAGCGCTGCGAAGGCTGCCGTACGTAGCGGGCGAGTGCCGGTGGCACCGATGGTCATGCCGGACGAGGATGTGGATGCGATGTTCATGCCTGTGATGCTTCCGAAATCGGGTGGCCCTGTCGTCCGTCGGCTGGAGACAGTCGCTCGCGGCGCTGCTGCGGCGACGTACTCTGCTCGGAGTATCCGTCCGCAGGGAATCCCCGCCGGCGCAGAGACTGGCCGCACTGCCGTAGGCGAACCTCGCCGGAGCGGTGGCGCTCATGGTGCTGCTCGTAGTCGGTCTCGGTGTGGCCAATCGCTGAATCGGGGCTGGTCGACGTGGCGGCTCGCGGCGAGCAGCCGTCTCGTCCGAGCTGAGTCCCCGGCTGGTAGCGGTCATGCGGCGGTGGACGCAAGAGATGTCCACCGCCGCAGACGCGCCGAGTTGTCGGCTGGGGTCACCGATCGCTGATCGGATCGGTGGGCCACGTCCCTGGGTCCTGGCCGCCCGTCCAGTCACAGTTGGCGACGATCCGGCGGACCACCGTTGGGTCGTAGCGGCCGGAGGCGGTCAGCGACAGCATGGTGTCGCCCTGGTTGACTGCCACCTCCATGATCTGGGCGCCGCCGTCTCCGCGGTGCTCCAGGACCCGGGCCGGTCGGCCGCCGATTCTTTCGTTGGCGTCTGTGACCTGGCCGGGGTCCGTGGCGAACAAGATATGGAAGGTTCCGTTACTCACGCTCAGCATGCTGCTGGCCGTGGTGCCGCGGAACACCATCGAACAGCTCTCCACCTTCATCGTGGCAGGCAGGGAACGCAACCGGTACGGCGCGACACACCGGTAGGTGCGATCCAGCCGGACGTTGGCCGCGACCGTCAACGCATCGGCCTCATCCCGCGCTCCCGCAACCTGTAGCCAGAGGCCGTTGGCGGCCTGCCAGCGCAGGACCGTGTACCGGCGGTTGTCGACCTTGTCTACGGCGAACGTGCCGGGTCGCCCGGCGACGCGGACGGCCTTGCGCTCACCGGCCAGCGGTTCGAAGTCCTTCGTGTTGGCACCGACCCGCACTATGAGCTGTCGTTGCTCACCGTTGTTGTCGACACCGTCGATTCCGAGGAGTTCCTGACGCTCGTCGATCAACTGCTGGTATTGGACGCCGATGATCGGGAATGACGACCGGGCCAGGCTGAGGTGCAGCAGCAGCGGCCGGCCGACTTCGTCCGCCGAGTCGATCGCCGTGGCGGCACCGACAGCGACCGGCGGTGTCGGCAAGATCGTCGATGGAGTTTCTGTGGGGGGCGTGGACGGCGAGGGCAGCGGTGTTGCCGAGCGTGGTTCCGGACCCGACCCCGACGCGGGCCCCAGCCCGGTCCCCGGCGTGGCGCTCGGGCTCAGCGCCGCCGTCACCGACAGCACCACCGCCACCGCCACCGCTGACAGACCCGCCGCGCCCGCGGCGATGCCGAAGCGCCGGCGGCGGCGGTAGCGGGTGCCCGAGGTGCGGGCCCCGGCGAGGAGCCGTTCGACGTGCACGTCCTCATCGGCAACCCGGGTCAACGTCTCATGTAGCGCTCGATCCAGGTCAGTCATCGCGTCCCCCCGTTGGTGTGTACCGCCAAATCAGCACCGACCTTGCCGCGCAACGTGGCAAGCGCCCGTTTCACCTGCGTACGCACGGTCACCGTCGAACAGTCCAGCAACTCTGCTATCGACACATCGTCAAGATCCTCGTAGTAGCGCAGCACTACCGCCGCCCGTTGCTTGGCGGGCAATTGCCGGACGTGACGCCACAGGACGTCACGCTCCACAACTTCCGATTCGAGATTCACCCGGCTGGCGGAATCGCCGGTGTCACCCACGACGATTTCCCGGCTCGACAGCCGCCGCCAACGCGTGATCGAAGCGTTGACCAGCATGCGGCGCAGGTACGCCTCCGGATTTCCGGCCGAGATGCGGTTCCAGCGCGCGAACGCGCGCGCCAGCACCTCCTGCGCCAGATCCTCACCGCGATGCCGGTCGCCGGTCAGCAGTCGCCCTAGCCGGACCAGCGCTGCGCCTCGTGTCCGTACGTAGTCGTCGAACTCCAAAACCTGTGCCACCCTCCCCGCCGAGCTGTGTACTCACACCCGGATATACGCGCCTGGTACCAGCCGCTGTTGCACGGCGCAGCCGCCCAATCTGAGCATTGGATCGGTTGGCGCGGGTGGCCGACGACGGAAGTGGACGCCTGGCCGGGACGGCCATTGGCACTGCGGAGGCGGCGGGTCCGGCCCGTGGCCGGTGAGCGGCGGCGCCCGTGCCAGGAAGCCCGCAGGTGTGAGCCGGCGGTGCACCATCCGCTCAGCCGCGATCCGTGCGTAGACCGCCACCGAGCCGGCGCCCACGCCGAAGGAGTGGACGGGGTGGCCGCCGCGGCGGCGGCCGGCATGGACCGCGCAGGCGCCGGCCCCCAGGGTCAGCAGGCGGTTCAACGGCATGACTGCTCCTCACAGGACCGTGAGGGCGGGCCGAGGCAGGGCGTACGACACTGCTGCGGTGGCGACAAGATGCCGAGAGAGCGCCATGGCCCGCTGCGTGTCGCTGCCCCGAGCGATCGCGGTGACCGACGTCCTGGCCGGCCGACTCGGCGCCGTCCCGCACGGGCCCCGGCCGCCGCGACAACGTCGACCCGGTGGGCCCGCGTCCGCCAGCCGGCGTTTCGGCCGTTGACGCCTCGGCGCGCGCGGTCCGCCGCGCAGGCCGCCGTGTGGACGGCGCGGATAGCAGGCCGCGCTCTCGGAAGGCCCCTCCTGCGCCTCGTACGGGAGGCTGTCGACCACCGGTGACGACGTTGGCTACAGGCGGGCGGAGGGTGCCGAGGTGTGTGGGTGGCTCCGCCCGTACGGGCGGTCCCACGACCGACCGAGGCACGAGTACGGTGAGGCGGCCTGGAGGAGGCTGAGATGGTCATCGGGGAACCGTCCCGGCGGCGCGGCGGAAAGCTGCGACCCATCGTCGGACTGGTCGGCGTGGTCGCCATCGGGTTCGGCCTCATCTACGGATCGCACTGGCTGCTCAATCCCTGGGTGTCGCTGCCGGGGCGGCCCGGGCTGACCGGTTACTGGCAGGGCGACGTGGCGGTGGCGCCCGGCGACAAGCGGCACCTCGTGCTTCATCTCAAGGGCGATCCCCCGAGTCGCTGCAGCAACTGCCCGGACATCGACGGCACCGCCGAGGTCTGCGGTGCCGGCCAGCGCACGGAGTACGACGTGTGGGGGGACCCACTGGACTTCCGGGGCACCCGCTTCGCTCTGAAGATCCGTCCGGTGCGGGACGGGCCGGGCCGATACCTGAACCGGCTCGATGGGGAACGAGACGGCGACCTGCTCAGAATCGAGGCCGGGATCACGGTCGTCGATGCTGATGGTGTGGCGCGGTCGACCACCAGCAGTGACCGGCCACCGGAGTCGCCGTTGCAGTTGGAGCTGCGGCGGGCCACCTCGGCGGACTACCGCGCCGGGTGCTGACCGCAGACTCGTGGTGATCTACATCCGGGTGCGCAAGTCAATCGGACTGGTGGTCTCGCACGTATGGAAGGTCCTCGCCGGGGTCACCACTGGCTGATCAGCGGCGTGTCCGGTTCGTGCTGCCGCCAGGATTCGGTGAGGCGGTTGAGGCGGTCGGGGACGGCGATGCCGAGCAAGGTTGCGATCTTGCCGTCGGTGATGTCGAACGCCGCGGCGCCGACGACCTGGTCGCCGAGCACGAAGAGGATCGCGGGGGCCGCGTTGACGAGCGCGTAGTGAATGGCGAGCACGCCGCCGGCGAGTCGCCGTTTCGCGGGTGTGGGTTTGAGACCGGCGCGTACGACGGCAGCGATGCGCTGCGGGGTGTCGTACCGCAACAGCTTCTCGAACCGGCCGGCGGCGGCGCCCTCGGAGATCGCGATGGCGTCGTCGGTGAGTAGCGCCACCAGCCGTTCGGTACGCCCTGAGGAGGCTGCGGCGAGGAACTCCTCGACGATCCTGCGGGCGGATGCCGGATCCACCTCGCCGCCGCGACGGCGGCGAGCGGCGGTGATGCGACCCCGCGCCCGGTGCAGGTGCTGCTGGCTTGCGGACTCGGTGATGTCGAGGATCTCGGCGATCTCGGCGTGGCTGTAGGAGAACGCTTCGCGCAGGACGTAGACGGCTCGCTCGATGGGTGACAGGCGCTCCATGAGGGCCAGCACGGCTAGGGAGACCGACTCGCGCTGCTCGACGGTGTCGGCCGGGCCGAGCATCGGGTCGCCGTCGAGAAGGGGTTCGGGCAGCCAGGCGCCGGCGGTGCGTTCGCGGCGGGCCTGCGCCGAGCGGAGCCGGTCGAGGCACAGGTTGGTGACGACCTTGGTCAGCCAGGCCTCCGGCACGTTGATCCGCTGCCGGTCGACGGCCTGCCAGTGCAGGAACGCATCCTGCACGGCGTCCTCGGCGTCGGCGGCGGAGCCCAGCAGCCGGTACGCCAGCGAGGCCAGCCGGTTCCGGCTGGCCTCGAACCGATCGGTGTCGAAGCGATCAGTGGCGGTGCTGTCCACGCGGATCACCCTAAGCGGTTACGCCGATCGTCTTCTTCGCCGATGCATCCGGCGCGGCGGCCAGGCGGTACTTGCGCCTGGGCAGGCCGAAGGTCGGGTGCGAGGTGGTCCACAGCGACATCTTGAGGATGCCCGACTTGATCCGCGCGGCCTTGCGGCCGCCCAGGTACTTCGGCTTTGCCTGTGCTTCGTCGTCGACCAGTTGGAGGATCCCGTCGCGCCGGCCGAGGCTGATGTGGTTGCCGATGTAAGGCAGCTTGGTGGTCGCGATCCTGCGGCCGGTCAGGCGTCCCACGATCGCCTCGATGGCCTGCTGGACGGTGAAGCCGGCCGAAGCGCAGGACATCGGCAGCGGCCGGCAGTTGTCGCCGATGGCGTAGGCGCTGTCGCCGGCGGCGTAGACGTTCGGGTGCGAGACCGACCCCATGGTGCGGTCGACGAGGATCCGACCCTGCTCGGTGACCGCGAGCCCGCTGGCGGCGGCGATGGGGTTGACCGCGAACCCGGCCGTCCACACGGTTGCGTCTGACGTCAGGGTGGCGCCGTCGGCGCACCGCACGCGCGTCGCTTCGACGGCTTCGACCGTGCTGTGTTCCAGGACGGTGATGCCCAGCCGGGCGCAGGCCTGGCGTAGGTGGCTGCGGGCTCCGGCGGAGAGCGGGGCGCCCAGCTCACCGCGGGCGATCAGCGTCACCGACAGGCCGGGCCGGCCTTCGGCGATCTCGGTGGCCGTCTCGATTCCGGTCAACCCGTCGCCGACGACCAGCACACGCCCGCCTTCACCCCGCCCGACCAGGCTGTCCAGGCGCTCGCGCAGGCGCAGCGCGGACGGCCGGGCGGCGATGTCGAAGGCATGCTCGACCGCGCCGGGTACGCCGCGGTCATCGCCGTGGCTGCCGAGCGCGTAGAGCAGCGTGTCGTAGCCGAGCTCACCGCGGCCGTCGGCGTCGGCCACGGCGACGACCTGGCGCTCGGGGTCGACGGCGGTGACGCGGGCCAGGCGCAGCCGGATGCCCGTGCCCGCGAAGACGTCGGCCAGTTTCGGAGCTTCGATCTCGCGGCCGGCCGCGAGTTCGTGCAGCCGCAGCCGCTGGACGAAGTCCGGTTCGGCGTTGACGACGGTGATCTGGGTGTCGGCCGGAGACAGCCGGCGGGCCAGGTTCCCGGCCGCGTAGGCCCCGGCGTAGCCGGCGCCGAGGACGACGATGCGGTGCTTCATGTGTTGCTCCTGTCTGTTCGCTCTGCGGGTTGAGCGGAACGGCGCCCCGATTGCTGACAGGAACTAGTTGTGGCGTGGGTCACAGGAGGCGCGAGCGTCGCCCGTCGGTGTCACAGCGCGTCGGCTCCTCCCCCTCCCCCGCTCCCGAGTGCCACTGCACCGCCTGGGCTTCGGCACCACCTCTAGTCGGCGGCGGCGGTCAGAGCCGGGCTGCTCGTGCTGCGCGTCGTGAGCGCCGCGAGGATGTCTTCGACGCGCTGCTTGGCATCCCCGAACAGCATCGAGGTGTTGTCCCGGTAGAAGAGCGGGTTCGGGACGCCGGCGTAGCCGGTGGCCATCGAGCGCTTGAACACCACGACCTGGCCTGCCTTCCACACACTCAGCACGGGCATTCCGGCGATGGGGCTGTCGGGATCCTCTGCGGCGGCGGGGTTGACGGTGTCGTTGGCGCCGATGACCAGGACGACCGAGGTGTGCGCGAAGTCGTCGTTGATCTCGTCCATCTCTAGGACGATGTCGTACGGGACCTTCGCTTCGGCCAGCAGGACGTTCATGTGGCCAGGCAGCCGTCCCGCTACCGGGTGGATGCCGAAGCGGACCTGGGTGCCCCGCTCGCGGAGTTTGCGGGTGAGCTCGGCGACGCCGTGCTGTGCCTGGGCGACCGCCATGCCGTAGCCGGGGGTGATGATGACCGAGTCCGCCTCCGCGAGGATCTCCGCGACCTGCTCGGCGGTCACCTCGCGGTGCTCGCCCTGGGGCGCCTCCCCCGGGGCGGTGCTCTCGATACCGAATCCGCCGGCGATGACGGACAGGAACGATCGGTTCATCGCCCGGCACATGATGTAGGAGAGGTAGGCGCCGGAGGAGCCGACCAGCGCGCCGGTGATGATGAGCAGGTTGTTCTCCAGCAGGAATCCGGAGGCGGCGGCAGCCCAGCCGGAGTAGCTGTTCAGCATGGACACCACGACCGGCATGTCACCCCCGCCGATGGAGGCGACCAGGTGCCAGCCCAGTGCGAGCGCGATCGCGGTGCACACGACGAGCAGCCAGAGCTGCGGGTCGAGGACGAACCAGACGGTGAGCACCGCGAACGCGGCCAGGGCGCCGAGGTTGAGCGCGTTCTTGCCGGGCAGCATGAGCGGGGCGGAGTTGATCCGTCCCGACAGCTTCCCGAATGCGACAACGGATCCGGTGAAGGTGACCGCACCGATGAAGACGCCGATGAAGACTTCGGCGTGGTGGATTCCCAGCATCTCCTGCGTCTGAAGCGCGCGAGCTTCGGCGCCGCCGAGGTCGCCCTCGACCTGGAGGTAGCCGTTCCAACCGACGAGCACGGCGGCGAGGCCGACGAAGGAATGCAGCAACGCGATCAGCTCAGGCATTCCGGTCATCTCCACCCGCCTGGCCCGATGTAGGCCGATGAGGGCACCGACCAGGGTGGCACCGACGAGCAGGCTGGCGCCGGTGCCACCGATGCCGTGGTCCACGGCCAGCGCGATGGTGGCGACCAGGGCCAGCGTCATGCCCGCCATGCCCAGGGCGTTGCCTGCCTTGGCGGTCTCGTGCTTGGACAGGCCGGCCAGTGCCAGGATGAACAACAGCGCGGCCACGATGTACGCGGACTGCGCCGCGGTCTCGATCGTCATGTCGTGGAAGCTCCAGGAATCGGTGCGGGCGTCAGCTGCGGGAGAACATCGTGAGCATGCGGCGGGTCACCGCGAAACCGCCGAAGATGTTGATGCTGGCCAGCAGGATCGCGGCGGTGGACAGCCCGGTGATCAGGGCGCGGTTCGACGTTTCGCCATGACCGATCTGCAGCAACGCGCCGACCACGATGATCCCGGAGATCGCGTTGGTCACCGACATCAACGGCGTGTGCAGCGCGTGATGCACGTGCCCGATCACGTAGTAGCCGATCACGATCGCCAACGCGAACACCGTCAGATGCCCCAGCAGTGCCGGTGGGGCGAGCGCAGCCGCCAGGAACAGGGCTGCCCCGACGGCCGTTGCCACCGCGAGGCGGCGCGACGAGCGTACGGGCTGCTTGGCCTGCGGCGCCGTGGACTGCTGTGCCGCGGCCGCTGCGGCCGGTGCCGCCGAGACCTGCACGGGCGGTGGCGGCCAGGTGAGTTCGCCGTCTCGCACCACGGTCATCGACCGTTGCACCACGTCGTCGAAGTCGAGCAGGAGCTGGCCGTCCTTGCCGGGCGTGAGCAGCTTCATCAGGTTGACGAGGTTGGTGCCGTACAGCTGCGACGCCTGGGTGGGCAGGCGAGCGGCGAGGTCGGTGTAGCCCAGGATGGTCACGCCGTTGTCGGTGACGACCGCCTCACCGGGGGTGGTGCCCTCCACGTTCCCGCCGTTCGACGCCGCCATGTCGACGATGACGCTTCCCGGCTTCATGCTCGCCACCATCTCCTTGGTGAGCAGCAGGGGCGCCGGCTTCCCTGGAATCAAGGCGGTGGTGATGACGATGTCCACGTCCTTGCACTGCTGTGCGTACAGGGCGGCGGCCCGGGCGTTGTAGTTCTGCGACATCTCCTTGGCGTACCCGGTGGCCGAAACCTCCACGTCGGGCGCCTCCACCGCGAGGTACTCCCCGCCCAGTGAACGCACCTGGTCGGCCACCTCCGGTCGGGGGTCGGTGGCGCGGACGACCGCGCCCAGGCTGCCGGCGGCGCCGATCGCCGCAAGCCCGGCGACACCCGCACCCGCCACCAGCACCTTCGCCGGTGGCACCTTGCCGGCAGCGGTGACCTGACCGGTGAAGAACCGACCGAAGGCGTGCGCGGCCTCCACCACCGCCCGGTACCCCGCGATGTTCGCCATCGAGGACAGCACGTCCAGCGACTGCGCCCGGGAGATACGCGGTACCGCGTCCATCGCGAGCGCGGTGATCGGACGACGCGCCAGCTCCGCTACGAGTTCGGGGTTCGCCGCCGGAGCGAGCAGGCTGACCCACGTCGCCCCCGGGCGCAGCCCGTCGAGCTGCTCCAGTGATGGCGCGTTCACGCCGAGCACGATGTCCGCGGTGAGGGGGTTCCCCAGTGACGCGCCGGCGGAGACGTAGGCCTCGTCCGGGAAGCTCGACGGCTCCCCGGCGGCAGGTTCCACCACCACCTGGTAGCCGAGCTTCAGCAGCTGGGCCACGGTCGTGGGGGTTGCGGCCACCCGGGTCTCCCCGCGCGTCGACTCGTTGACAACGCCGATCAGCACACGCATCTCCTTGGTCGCCGGGACGCCGCCAGGCGTCGGCCCCCTCCGTCGTGGCGGTCAGGCGTGTGCCGATGCTCCGGCGCCCGCGCGGGATGACCGCGACTCCCATGATCTCGATCAACGCTCCGCTTCGCCAGAGGACAATGTCACCGATCGAAGCCATCTTCGGCCAGCTCGAGTCACACTTCTGCCGGTTCCGCGTCCGCCGCACGGGCTTGGCACTGACCTCATGGTGGCGCAGCCACCGGGGTCGCGGCGGTGGTTCGCTGTCGACAGCGGGCAGCTCGCCGCCCGATGGATCCACCTCGTGCGCGTTGGGAATGTCGTGGTGACGTGTCGGGCGTCAGGCCCGGTCAGCGACCAGCACCCGGCCGTGGCGTAGGGACCTGGGGTGGCGGATCGGTACGGCCAGGGCCCGCGCTGCGTCGAGAAGGTTTGCGTCCCGGGTGACGGTGTAGCCGTGCCTGGTGAGCAGGGCGGCCATGGCAGGCGGTGTCCAGGTGGAGCGCCACGGCTCGTTCGCCCAGACGCTCGACCTGCCGGTGGAGGCCGTCAACAGCCGTGCCACCACGCGGCCCAGTTTCGTGGATGTTGCGGGCGTCTGGAAGTTGACGATGAGACGGCTGCCCGGCGCTGAGCAGGCGGCGATCGCCGCGACGGTGGTGGCCACCTCCGCCCGGGACAGGTATGGCACCACCCCCTCCCAGAGCCAGGTGGTGGCGAGGTCGGCGCGGTGCCCATGGGCCGCCAACAGGTCCGTCAGCCGGTCACGGCCGAAGTCGACCGGGACGAACCGCGGCGGGGTCCCGGGCAGGCCCGCGGTGCGGTCACGCTTGTCCTGCTGGGTGGCCGGCTGGTCGACCTCGAAGACCGTCGCACCGGCGAGTTCCGGCATCCGCCAGGCCCGGCCGTCGAGGCCGGCACCGAGAATCACCAGCTGCGGGCCGGGGTGGGCGCGCACGGCGTCGTCGATGACGACGGTACGCGGGACGATCACCTCGGCGTTGGCCCGTACCGTCTCGTAGTCGATCCGTTGTCGCCACGGTTTGGGGGCGACGCCGTCGCGTACCCACCGGACGGCTTCACGCTCGTCCGGCCGCAGCAGGGCCAGGGCGGTCGGATCCGCGAACCGGCCGGGAGCGATCAGCCCGTCCGCGGCGGCGCGACCCTGGCACACCATTACCGCGGTGCGGCTCGGCTCCAATCTCTTCGGCATCGCTTCCCTCCCCCACCGGGGACGTCAAGCCTGCGGTCAACGTTAGGGGCCTGTGTCGAGGGCGGCACTGTGGACATGGCGTTCGCTCGCCAACAAGCCGCTGCCCAAGCTGCTCAGGCGTCTCTGATCGCGGTGAAAATGACTAGTCCTCTTCGACCACCCGAGCGCTGCAGGACTGGCAAAACCAGGTCCGCTTCCATTGTTGGTACAGCCGCCCGCTGCGGGCGACCTCGGCCTCGTACCGGCGCATCTCTTCCGCGTACTTCAGCTCGTACGCTTTCAGCTTCCGCTCATACTTCTGCAACTCGTCGTTCCGGCGTGCTTCCGCACGCCGCCGTTCATCCTCCTTCCTTCTCTCTTCCAACTCGCGCTCGTAGCGCAACCTGCCCTCTTCCTTGATCTCCTGCGCGCGCTGTCGGCGTTTCCCCACTCTGATCAGTGCGTACACCGCAGCCGCCGACACGGCCGCCAGTAGCAGGACACCGAGGCCGGCGATCACCGAGATGAGTACGACCCTGTCCCAGATGGTCGGCCCCTCCCCGGGGCGGCGATCTGGAAAGAAGGATCCACAACAGACGAGCAGGAAGACCCAGAAGACGGCCACTCCGCCGACCATCGGCAGTACTTTGGTCGACCGCTCTGTCAGGGCGGACGCGAGCCGGAGCGGTTCGAGGGGGGACGACTGGCGGGGCGCGGCGGGAGCTGTTCGAAGAAGCGACCCGGTAGGAACCTCACGATGAGGCGGCCTGGGAGGTGGTTTCCGGACCGGTCGAGATCCGGGACGTTTGGGCGGTGCCACCCGGACGGCCAGGTTGGCGAGGATCATCATCCCGTCGCGGTGCCGACGTGTGTTTTCCTCCCACAGAAGCTGTGCGCGCTTCATCGGCGACGCGTTGCAGACGGGGCACCGCTTCCCGTTGGAGCCCTGACCTATGTGGCTGACAAAATGAATCGTCTCGGCGTTGTACTGGACGTCCACAGTCTGGCCGTCCTGGTTGTAGAAGACAGCCGGGAGGTCGGGATCCGTCATTGCGCGCCGGCGACGAGGCTGGCGACCGAGGCGACACTGGCAGCCAGGGTGGCTACCGGTGCTGCCACCTCCGCCGCCTTCGACAGCATGGCGCGCACGCCCTTGACGTCCCCCCGTGAGGTAGCGTCCCGCGCGGCCTCCAGGTAGGAGATCGTTGGCTGGATGACCTCCGGGTGGGCCGACGTGGCCCGGGCTGTCTGCAGCAGGTCACCGATCAGCCGATCCAACTCCAACTCCCCGGACAACGGGCCGCCTCGCACGAAAACGTATTCCCCGTTGACCTGATGCCGAACGCTCTGGTTTTCCTGATGGAACGTTGCCATGGCCCGCCTCCAGCAAGGTCTCTCGAACTCTGGTCAATTATCCCATCGCACGTGCGGTTGATATGCCCCCCAGGCTCAGCAGGGTGGGCAGGCAGGTGAACTATGCAGCTTCTCCACTGTGGTTTGACATGTCCGGTTGCTGAGGTGAGCTGGCGATCATCGGCTGAAGGTCACGCTGTGCACGTCGGCGGCCGTGCCGTAGCCGGCGCCTATCGTGTCGGCCATGACGTGATGTCGGAACCAGTCCAGCCCTGCCTGGGTGGTGTGGCTGGCCGCAGAAACATCTATCGACATGCCGCCAACTGTCCGGCTAGCCAAGTCGCACGTCGGGAACCGCCAGCGGGCGTAAGATTTGCCCTGGACACCGGCCCGGATTGTCACCCTGGCATCCGTTGTTGGCGATCATAAGAAGCAGCCGTCTGTCGGTCCTCGGACTCGCTCGCGGGTCCTGGCCGCGCATGAACGCGGGGGCGCTCATGGAGCGGCTACGCCGGTACCTGCCCAACACACCGGGCCTGCTCATCGCCTCGGCGTTCGCGGTGCTCGTCGCCGGCGCATTGGAGTGGATCTACTTCGACCTCTCCGCGCTGACCGGGGAACACGCGTTACGCGTGGCCCAGCCGGACCGCCGGGTGGCCCTCGCCCGGGACGGCTACACCTATCTGCATCTGCCGATGGTGGCCGGCGTCATGCTGCTCTCCGTCGGGCTCAAGCACACGCCGTCCTTGGTCGGAAACGTAGACGCGTATCGCCGCGGTGACCCGCTCGACGATCTCGGCCGGTACACCCTCTACGGCGGGGTCGTGCTGTTTCTGGCGGCCCACGCGGCATTCCAGTGGCGGATGAGTCGGCGAGCCCGGGCCCTGGTCTGGCCTCGGCTCGCCGCAGCGGTCGCACTGCTCGCGCTGCTGCCGGTCACCGCACGACTCTCCGCCGTACAGGCGTTGGGGTGGCTGGCCGTGACGTGCGTGGTCACCGCCGTGGTGGAGTTCGTGGTCAGCCGACCGCTACGGCGCGAACTGCGAGAGGCACTCTCCGCAGAGGCGGAGGGCGGCCCGCCGGAAAGCCGACCAGCACGTCGGTGAGCCAGTGGTGGCCCGCTTGTTCACGATGGTTCACCGCGCGGCCGCAGGTGCCGCACGCTCAGGTACAACCGGTGCACGGTGATGACGACGGCCAGCCACGCCAACCCGAGGGTCCACGCCACCAGCACGTCGGTGAGCCAGTGGTGGCCCAGGAACACTCGGCTCAGGCCCATGGCGACGGCGAAGACCATCGCCGCCGTGATGGTGGTTGTCCGGGTACGCCACCGCCGCTGCCGCAGTACGAGCAGGTAGGCCACGACGCCGGCGATGACCACGGCGTTGAGGGCGTGCCCGCTGGGAAATGACGGGGAGGTCTCGTACGGCGGTACAGCGTCGGCCAGCGGCGGGCGGATCCGCCCGACGAGAGCCTTGCCGACGATGGTCATCAGCAGCGATCCACCGGCGGCCGCCGCCATGAGCAGCACGGGGCTCAGCTGCCGACGCCGGACAGCCACAGCGATGGTGGCGACGGCGGCGAGGATCGGCATGACAACCGGGCCGCCGAGGTTGGTGAACGCGGTGACCGCCGCGTCGAGCGATGGCGTACGCATGGCGATGGCTGTCTGAAGGACCGGCTGGTCGAGGCCGGCGACGCCGTCGGTCTCGGCGACGGCCTCGTAGATTTCCACCGACGCGGCGGTGAGCGCGACGACGAGCACGACGCCGATCAGCAGGGTCACCGCCAGCACCGGGTACGGGCCGATCCACCTGGCGGCTCGGTGCGCCATGGCCACCATGGTCCGGCCGAGGCGGCTTCGCCAGACCGTCAGGTCACGCCAGCCGAGGTAGCGGTCGTCCTCGGCGCGGGCGATATCCGGTTCTGGTTGCCCGTTGCGGCGATTTTGGGGGGTGCTCACTTCGGGATCATGTCACCGGCATCATCGACGTGCTCGACTCGTGGCGCCGGCGCGGCGGGCAGCCGACGACCCGGAGCGAGGCGTTCGGCCGGTCGAAGCCGGGCCCGGCCGGCGAGGGCGGAGGCGACAGGTGGATACGCCCGGCCGAGCCCGCGCCGGTTCCGTACGGTCGAGGAGTGGACGTGCTGCTGCGCAAGCGGAAGGGGTGTGGCGGCTCGTCAGGTTTCTGGGAGCCGCCACACCGGGCTGTCACATGACGAACGGGAATGTGCCCCAGCCGTAGCCGAGCTGCACCCGGGATGGGATGGCGAGGCCGTTGTTCGGGTAGTACCAGAGGTAACCCGAAGCGTCGACGCCGAGTACGTCAGCGTGTTCGTCGCCGGAGAAGTCCGATGCGAAGACGTGTTTGAAGGTGCCCCAGCCGTAGCCGAGCTGCACCCGGGACGGGATGGCGAGGCCGTTGTTCGGGTAGTACCAGAGGTAACCCGAAGCGTCGACGCCCAACACGTCCGCATGTCCGTCGCCGGAGAAGTCGGCCGCCATGACCTGCTTGAACGTGCCCCAGCCGTAGCCGAGCTGCACCCGAGTCGAGAGGGCGAGGCCGTTGTTCGGGTAGTACCAGAGTTTGCCGTCGGCGTCGACGCCGAGTACGTCCGCATGCCCGTCGCCGGAGAAGTCGGCCGCCATGACCTGCTTGAAGGTGCCCCAGCCGTAGCCGAGCTGCGTCCGCGACGGGATGGCGAGGCCATTGTTCGGGTAGTACCAGAGGTAACCCGAAGCGTCGACGCCGAGCACATCCGCGTACCCGTCGCCGGAGAAGTCAGCCGCCATGACCTGCTTGAACGTACCCCAGCCGTAGCCGAGCTGCGTCCGCGACGGGATGGCGAGGCCATTGTTCGGGTAGTACCAGAGGTAACCCGAAGCGTCAACGCCGAGCACATCCGAATTCCCGTCACCGCTGAAGTCAGAAACCGTCCCCGTTTGACGCGAGGCACCGCAGTTCTGGCTGACATACGTCTCGACGCCGCTGGCGTAGTCGAACGGGTCACCGTGGAACGAGGCCGGCCGGATGTAGTCCGGGTAGCTCTGCCCGCTGCCGCGGTTGCGGTACTCGAAGTGCAGGTGCGGACTGATACCGGAGCTGTTCCCGTCGGTATTGCCGACTGTACCGATCATCTCGCCCCGGGCGACCGCATCGCCGTTGTGTGCGAGTTTGGTGTCGAGGTGGGCGTACAGCGTGGAGTAGCCGTTACCGTGGTCGATCTCCAGGTAGTTGCCGTACGCCGAATTCGCGTCCCCCTCCCACCTGATCGTGCCCGCCGCCGCAGCCAGGACCGGCTTCCCCCGGTCCTCAGCACCGGACGACAGGTTCCAGTCGATCTCGTAGTTCTGGTGGACGCTGCTACCGCCGGAGTTACCTGTCCACGAGGTACCGCACGTGAATGGAAGCTCGAGATAGGGGCCCGCAGCACTCGCCGGCGGCACGACCATCATCATCGACGCGACCAGCGCCAGACCCACCGCCGGGGCGAGCAGGCTCAATCTTGAACGAAGACGCATTTGACTCCTTTTTCGAAGTTGGCAAAATGCCGGGCTGTGGCAGTGAACTGATCTCAACAAGGCCCGGGTAGATATCGGTATTCGAAGTGTGTGAGGTGCCGTGCGGCGCGGACGAGGTTGCGGACGGCTCGGGCCCTGGGGGTGGTATGGCGCGGTGTGTGGCCGCGGCCGGCGAGGATCGCGAAGCCCCATCCTCCACCACAGCGCAGGGATCGAAGAACGGTGTTGTAAGTGCGACTGTCGGCGGCGAGGCGGCGCCCGTGGCGGGTTGCTTGTACGCCGCCCAGTACAGGACGCCGGTGAAACCGTCATTGCCATGGCATCCAGCTAACTGGGCGATGCAATGAGGACTCGCTTGAGCACCGTCGGTCTCCATCCTGGATCAGCGCGCGGTAGTCGAGGCAGGGACTTCCAAAGGGTCGCTGCGCATGGTGGGGTAGATGCTTAATGGATTGTTGTAGCCCCGGCGAGGGTGGCTCACGGGCGTCGACCGGCGGCGCCGTCTCGAGGGGGTGCCGTGCAGATTCGGTTGCTAGGGCCGGTGCAGGTGTGCGCCAACGGTCGGGACCTTGATGTCGGGCCCCGCCAGCAGCGGCACGTCTTGGCCGTCCTCGCCGCCGACGCCGGCCGCGCGGTCACCCCAGAAACGTTGATGGACCGTGTCTGGGAGCAGGTGCCACCCGGCGCGCGGCGGGCCTTGCATGTGCACATCACCCGAATCCGGCGGCTACTGGAGCGCGCCGAGGCGGCCGCTACGCCGCCGGCGTCGCTGTTGCGCAGCTCTGGCGGCTACCTGCTCGACATCGATCCCGACCGCGTTGACGTCCACCGGCTGCGCCGTCTGGTCGAACGGGCCCGCACCACGTACCGCGCCGATGAGCGGGCGGGGTTACTGCGCGAGGCCGTCGGCCTGTGGCACGGTGACCCCCTGGACGGGTTGGCCGGACCCTGGTCGGCGCGGACCCGCGAACGGTGGCGCCGGGAGTACTTCGACACGGTCGTTGCCTGGACCCACGCCGAACTGCACATCGGTAACCCGGGCATGGTGATCGCAACGCTCAGAGACCTGACCGGCGAATACCCCCTCGTGGAATCCCTGGCCGTGGCGTTGATGCGGGCCCTGCACGCCGCCGGGGATGCCGCCGAGGCCCTGAAGCACCACGCCAAGGTCCGCCAGCACCTCGCCGACGAACTCGGCGCGGACCCGAGCGCCGAACTGCAGGCGGTGTACCAGGCAATCCTGCGTGGTGAGCTGGACTCGCCCCACTCCCCTGCCACCGCGCGACCTATGGCCGCCGAGCCAGTGGTGCCGATGCAGCTACCGGCCGACGTCTCCGGGTTCACTGGCCGCGCCGAACACCTCGCGGACCTTGACGCCCTGCTGGCCAGCCGGTCCGAGCGGGTGTCGACGGCGGTGGTGATCTCCGCGGTGTCCGGCACCGCAGGGGTGGGCAAGACCGCCCTGGCGGTGCACTGGGCCCACACCGTCGCCGAGAAGTTCCCCGACGGCCAGCTGTACGTCAACCTGCGCGGGTTCGACCCCACCGGGCGGGTGATGGCCTCGACCGAAGCCGTGCGGGGATTTCTCGACGCACTCGGCGTGCCACCCGAACGCGTCCCACCCGACCTAGACGCCCAGACCGCCCTCTACCGCAGCTTGCTTGCCGGCAAGCGGATCCTTGTCGTGCTCGACAACGCCCGCGACGCCGAGCAGGCCCGCCCCCTGTTGCCCGGCGCCCCGACCGTCATGGTGGTGGTGACGAGCCGCAGCCAACTCACCGGTCTGCTCGCCGCTGACGGCGCCCGCCCTCTGACCCTGAACCTGATGTCCACAATGGAAGCTCGCGACCTGCTCACCCACCGGCTCGGTGGCCGGGTCGCCGCCGAGCCCAGCGCGGTACAACAGATCATCACTGCCTGCGCCAGGCTGCCACTCGCGCTGAGCATCGCCGCCGCCCGCGCCCAACAAAGGAACTTTCCCCTGGCCACGCTCGCCGCCGAACTCAACCAAGCCGACCAGCAGCTCGACGCGCTGGACGCGGGCGACCCAACCAGTCAGTTGCGCGCCGTGTTCTCCTGGTCGTACACGGCTCTGACCGCACCCTCGGCCCGACTGTTCCGGCTGCTGGGTCTTCACCCCGGCCCGGACATTGCCACACCGGCGGCGGCCAGCCTCGCCGGCCACCCCGTGTCGCAGACCCGCCGGCTACTGAACGAACTGACCCGCGCCAACCTTCTAGTCGAACACGTCCCCGGCCGGTATACCTTCCACGACCTGCTACGCGCCTACGCCACCGAGCTCACCCACACCACCGACACCGACCACACCCGCCAAGCCGCCCTCACCCGCCTGCTCGACCACTACACCCACACCGCCCACACCGCCGACCGGCTTCTCTACCCGACCCGCGACCCGATCCCCGTGCCCCTCGCCCCAGCCGCCGCCGACGTCAGCCCCGAGCCCCTCGCCGACCACCAGCAGGCCATGGCCTGGCTGGCCGCCGAGCACCCCACCCTTCTTGCCACCATCAGACACGCCGGCGACACCGGGTTCGACACCCACACCTGGCAGCTCGCCTGGGCCCTCAACATGGTCCTCTACCAGCAGGGACACTGGGAGGATCAAGCCGCCGCCTGGCAGGCCGCCGTGCACGCCGCCCGCCGCCTGCACGACCCGGCCGCACAGGCGGCCGCCCATCGCGGCGTGGCCCGCGGCGCCACTCAGCTCGGCCGCCACGCCGACGCTCACACCCATCTCCAGCACGCCCTCGACCTGTACATCCGGATCGGCGACCGAGTCGGGCAGGGTTACACCCACTACAACCTCGGCTACCTGCGGCAGCGAGAGGGCCGCTTCGACCTGGCCCTTGGGCACGGCCAGCAGGCCCTCACCGTGCATCGGGCTGCCGGCCACCTCCCAGGTCAAGCCCACGCCCTCAACTCCGTCGGCTGGTGCCACGCCCAGCTCGGCGACTACACCCAGGCCCTCACCGCATGTCAGCAGGCCCTCACCCTGTTTCAGCAGGTCGGGGACCGCAGCGGACAGGCCAGCACATGGGACAGTATCGGCTACGCCCACCACCAGCTCGGCCACTACAGCCAGGCCATCGACTGTTACCAGCACGCCCTCGACCTGCTCCGCAACCTCGGCGAGCACTACCACGAGGCAAATGTCCTGACCCACCTAGGCGACACTCACCACACCTCCGGCAATCCCAACGCCGCTGGCACGGCCTGGACCAAGGCCCTGGCCATCCTGACCGACCTTGGCGACCCCGGCGCGCCAAGGCTCCGCGCGAAATTGCACGCCCTAGACCGACACTCGGCTCCGCCCACCCGAGTCCGGCTGACCACGACGGCGCGTCGAGCCACGGCTCGGCCGTTGTTGCGGCTCTGTCATGGTTGGGTGGCTGCCTTTTGACCAGCTAGAGGTTCACCTTCTCGCAAGACATGGACAACTCCCTCGCGAAGCGACCGTAGACCAGGCCGAAGCCGACGAGGCCCGGTGACTTTCGAAGATGTGTGCCCCGAGACCAGGCGTTGACCTCAGTCCCCGTACCAGTGGAGCGCCACGCCAGGCGTGTCACGCCACCGCCCCAGCAATGCCCGTAGCGCCGCCACCAGCCCACCTTCCACGTCGTTACCCGCCGCCGCCTCCAGACGGTCGACTTCGGCATTGAGCTGCGGCAGATCCTCACGGCTGAGTACGCCATCTGACCATGGGTCGAGCTGCCCCAAGATCGGAAGCCGGTTCCCGCCGGCCGCGTTCATCAACGGCAGCAACTCCTCGACCGGCAGGTCGAGCAGCAGACCGCGCTCTTCCGCCGCGGCCCACTCTTCGGCGTCAGTGCGGTGGCGCTCACGCCGCTGGGCTCGGGTAGCACGGCGCAGGCTCTTCTGACGCGGCGCCGGAGGGCGCAGCACCAACAGAAGACCCACGCCGGTGACGGTACGGCATCAGTCTCATTGAGCCGCCATCAGATCCAGAGACATAGGGCGATCGACTGGGCCGAGGCGACCGGGGTGGCCCAGTGGCGTACCCGGTGGCGGTCATACGTCGCCCAGCAGCGTCTCGCCCATGGCGGTGGGCCGGTGCAGCACGAGGTTCCCGTGTCGCTGGCTGGTGATGAGCCCGGCCTCGCGCAGGATCGTGGTGTGGTGGCTGGTAATGGCCGGCGAGATGCCGGCGCGTCGGGCGACAGCCTCCGTACGGGGCGCGCCCCGGGACAGGGGTCTTCGATCAGGCTCGAACGAGCGGTCCCCTGGACGCCGGGCGGCTGTCGCCGGACGGACGAATCCGTCCATCCGCTCGATCTGGAACACTCGCCGTCGTGAACGAGCTGACCGAACTGCTGTCCGAGCTGGTCCGGGTACCGAGCGTGGGTGGAACCCCGCAGGAGGCGGGCATCCAGACGATGCTTGCCGACTGGATGCGCGGCGAGGGCCTCGAGGTCGACCTCTGGCAGCTGCCGCTGGCGCAGCTGACCGCCCTGCCCGCGTTCCCCGGCATGGAGGTGCCGCGTGACCGGGCGTACGGGCTGGTTGGGCGGCTGCCCGGGACCGGCGGCGGCCGGTCGCTGATGTTCAACGGGCACGTCGACGTGGTGCCGCCGGGTGACCTGTCGGCCTGGACCGACGACCCGTTCTCCGGCCGCGTCGAGGGCGACCGCGTCTACGGCCGGGGCGCCTGCGACATGAAGGGCGGCCTGGTCGCCGCGCTGCACGCGGTCCGTGAGCTGAAGCGGGCCAGGCCACGCGGTGACGTGCTGGTCGCCTGCGTGGTCGGCGAGGAGGACGGCGGTGTCGGCACGTACGGGCTGCTGGAGCGTGGCTGGCGGGCCGACGCCTGTGTCATCCCCGAGCCGACGGGCCTCGCGGTGGTGCCCGCCAACGCCGGGGCGTTGACGTTCCGGCTACGGGTCACCGGCTCGTCGACGCACGCGGCCCGCCGCACCCGCGGCGTCAGCGCGGTCGAGAAGTTCCTGCCCGTCTTCGCCGCGCTGCGCGCGCTGGAGGCCGATCGCAACCGCGCCGTCGACCCGCTGATGCGCGGTTGGGACATGCCGTACGCCCTGGAGATCGGCACTGTGCACGCGGGCGACTGGTCGTCGTCGGTGCCGGGCGAACTGGTCGCCGAAGGCCGCTACGGCGTCGCGCTCGACGAAACCCCGCAGCAGGCGAAGGCGGCGTTGGCGGCCGCCGTCGCCGCAGCCTGCGCCGACGACCCGTG
>NZ_JBSGJR010000036.1:0-25216 GCF_053605645.1 Micromonospora sp. NPDC003776 | reverse complement strand
GCCCGCCGGCCCGGCGCCAGCACCGACACCGGCCGAGTTCGTGCCGGCGAACGAAGTGGAGGAGGAGTTGCTCGGGGCCGCGGGCAGCGGCAGTACCGACGGGTTCCTCTCCACCCTGCTTCTGGCCCGGGTGCTGCTGCCGGTCGCGGCCGACTCCGCCGCCGGGAGCCGCCCCGGTGACCCCGGCTTCGTCTGGCACACTGAGCAGCTCGACGGCGGCCCGTACGTGGTGGTCTACACCTCCCCGGAGCGGCTCGCCGACAGCACGGACGGCCCGGTCGACACCGTACGCGTGAAGTTCGTCCAGCTCATCCGGCGCTGGCCGGACGAGAGCTGGTCGTTCGCGGTGAACCCGGGCACCCCGGTCGGCGCGACGTACCCCGGCGAGCAGGTGCTGGCGCTGGCCAACTGGGCCGCGGAGGTGGGGCTCGGCGACGACCCGGAGGGCGACCCCGAGCCGGCGGTGGCCGCGGCGACGCCGGCGGCCGAGAGCCGACCGGCCCGGCCGCCGGTGGATCCGACCCGTCCGGTGGTCATGCAGAAGGCGATCGCCCCGAGCCAGCTCGCCTACTACCTCGAGCGCGGCTACGACCGGGTCTCCGGCTTCGTGCACCGGGCCAACGAGCTCGCCCACCTCGGCACCCCGGCGGAGCTGTACGACGCGCTCGGCCTCGGTCACCCGGACACGCCGTTCGCCCGCGACGCCGAGGAGATCTACGTGCTGCGCTGGCCGGCGTACCGGCCCAGCCTCTACCGCATCCCGTACGGCGGGCAGAACGAAGCCGCGATGCGGGCGATGGAGGGCTGGGTGATCGAGCGTCCCCCGTTCCGCGGCAACGGTTTCGCACCCGGGGAGAGCAGCGACGTCGTCGCGGAGTTTAAGGTGGACAGCGCGCGGTTGCCGCACGGCGCGCAGCTGTGGCGGATCGGCGCGGACCGCACCGAGCGGGTGGTGGCCGTCCTGGACACCGACGCGCTGATCTGGCGACCGGTGGGTGCGTCGTGAGCCGCGACGGCTACGTGGCCCGCTGGCGGGGCCGGGAGTACCAGGCCAGCCCCGACGGCGACGACGTGCGCCTCTATCAGCCGGACCCGGGCGACGGCTTCGAGGAGGTACGCCCCGGCCGGTACGTGCGGGTGGTGCCGGCCGCCGAGGTGGAGGACCTGGCGTACGTCCGGACCACCTGCACCTGGCAGGGGCAGCCGTTCATCGTGCTGGCCGAGCACGAGGGCTGGCTGCGGGTGGAGTACACCGGTGGCCGCTGGCCGGTGGCCCGGGCGATGGGGCTGGAGGCCTTCGACTTCGGCGTCTACCAGGGCTGGGCGCCGGCGAACGAGGTCGTCGACCTGCGCGAGAAGCGGGTCTGAGTCAGGACTTCGCCCAGCGCAGGATCTCGCCGAGCACCACGTCGCGGGCCTCCAGGTGCGGGAAGTGGCCGACCCCGTCGAGCAGCCGCCACTCGTACGGCGCGCTGACGTAGCGGCCGGACCCCTGGGCGGTGCGCGGCAGGGACGCCTCGTCCAGCGCGCCGTGCAGCTGAAGGGTCGGGGCGACCAGCGGCTTCTGCATCAGCTTGACGAACCGGTAGCCGTGCAGCCGCAGCACCGACCGGAAGGCCCAGCGGTAGCCCTCCATGGCGCAGAAGGCGGCCTGCGGGATCTGCATGGCCACCCGGCAGCAGCGGGCGTACGCCTCGAACTCCGGGCTGTCCACCCAGCGCCGGCCGCCCCAGCGGCGCAGGATCGCCTCCACCTCGGCGGCGTCGTCCCGGGCCAGCACGTGCTCGTAGCGGGGGAGCTGGAACTTCAGCGTCCGGCTGGCGGCGGCGAACTGGCCGCGCGGGTCGGCGAAGATGGCCGCGCGCAGCCGGAGCGGGTGCGGCGCCCCGAGCACCACCAGCCGGCGGACCAGGGTGGGGTGGAACGAGGCGGCGGTCCACGCGATCAGCCCGCCCGCCCCGGTGCCCACCAGCGTCGCCGACCGCTCGCCGAGGGCCCGGATCAGCCCGGCGACGTCGGCGGCGAGGGTGTAGCCGTCGTACCCCCGGGGTGGCTTGTCGCTGGCGCCGTACCCACGCAGGTCGACGGCGACCGCCCGGAAGCCCGCGTCGGCGACCGCCGGCAGCAGCTCCTTCCACGCGTACCAGTACTCCGGGAAGCCGTGCAGGAAGAGCACCATCGGGCCGGTGCCGGCCTCGACGACGTGGAAGCGGCTGCCGTTGGCGCCGACGAACCGGTGCGTCCACGGCCCCTCGGGAAGGACGCAGGACTCGTCAACGGGTCCGCCGCGCTGGTCGGTCATGGGCCCAGCCTAGGGCCGGCACTTCGACGCCGGCCCCACAGGTGGCGAGGATCAGGGAATTCTCCGGGTCTCCCGTTCCGGGCGGGAAAGGGCGATGCCCGGGCAGGTGACCTGCCCGGGCATCGCGTGGGTGTCGCGTTGGTCAGCGGCTCAGGAGAACTGCACCTTCATCGCGGTGCCGTTCTGCTGCAGGACCTTGATCTTGACGCCGACGGCCGGAAGCTTGACGCCGTGGTTCGGCAGCTCCGGGTACCAGTACTGCTTGGTGTCGTCGAACAGCGGCTGCGCGGCCTGGCCACGGATGTACTGCGGCTGGCTGTTGATGTGCAGCGTGAACGAGTCCGCCTTCTGCAGGCTGAACGGAGCGTCGTAGACCTGGACCCGGGCCCGCCAGGGGTTGCCGGTCAGGTTGTAGATCGGCCGCGGGTGCGCGTCGATGATCATGTTCCGACCCTCACCCGGGTGCTGGAAGGTGTCGTTGTCCGCCCAGCGCAGGTTCCAGTAGGAGATCAGCAGGCCCTGCTGGTACGCGTAGTGGTCGACCCAGTCGGGGCGGGTGTTCGCGTACCCGAAGTAGTACGGGCCGGTCTTCAGGTACTTGTCGTACGAGACGTACGAGCGGTTACCGGCGATGTAGAAGTTGTCGAACTTCCGCTTGTAGGTCTCCTCGGCGATGCTCCAGCCCTTGAGCTGCCAGTCGCCCGGCCCGGCCTCGGCACCGTCGCTGAGCAGGGTCTGCCCGTCGGCGGTCACCGTGATCGCGTCACCGAAGAAGCCGCCCGCGGAGAGGCCGCCGTCGGTGAGGTAGTGGAACCGGAACTTGACCTTCTTGCCGGCCGCCACGTCCATCGGGATGTTGACGTCGACCCACTTGCCGCCGCTGCTGCCGGTGAGGCCCGGCCGGCCGCCGACGGTGCCGATCGGCTTACCGTCCACCGTGGCCGGCAGTGCCGTCCAGGTGGTGCCGCCGTCCAGCGACGCCTCGAAGAAGAGGTAGTCGAAGCCGGACTCGATGTTGTAGCGACCCTTCATCGTCAGCGCCGCCGTAAACTTCCCGGTGAAGTCGAGGTCCCGGGTCATGGTGTTGTCCAGGTCGTCGGCGTTGCCGGAGAAGTACTGCTTGGTGCCCTCGAACGGCTTGCCGTTGTTGAAGGTGTACTCCCGCTGCGGGAGCACCACGACCGCGCTTTGCGCCTGCTTGGAGTTGTACTCCTGCGGGCCCAGCTTCAGCGTGCGCTTCTGGCCGGCCTTGATGACCTCGTAGTCGAGCCAGCCGAGCTGGAGCTTGTTCCAGGCGCCGAGGTCGCCGCCGCGCTCGCCGATGCCGCCGTCGTTCTTGCCGCCGAGCCGGCTCTGGGCCATCAGGGTCCAGTGCTCGTTGTTGTTGTCCCCACCGCTGCTGACGTTGTAGTCGTCCGGCAGACCGAGGTCGTGACCGTACTCGTGGTAGAAGACGCTGCGGCCACCGTTCTCCGGCTGGATCGTGTAGTCCCGGATCCAGACACCGGTGCTGCCGATCTCGGTGCCACCGATCTTGTTGTTGGCCGGGCCGACCGGCGAGTTGCTGTACGCGGCCCACCGGTGGCTCCAGATCGCGTCCTCACCCAGGATCGGGTCACCGTCGGCCTGGTCGCCGCCCGAGTGCACGATCTGGAAGTGGTCGATGTAGCCGTCCGGCTCGTTGAAGTTGCCGTCGCCGTCGTAGTCGAACCGGTCCCACTGGTCGAACGACTGCATGTCGGCCTTGATCTGGGCGTCGGTGCGGCCCTGAGCCTTCTGGTCGGCGACCCACTGGTTGGCGGCGTCGCGGACCAGGTCCCAGGTGTTCTGGCAGACGCTGCTGTCGCAGACCGCCGGGTCGTTGGCCGGGTTCTTGGTGTCGTCGTCCGCCACCGGGTCATCCGAGCGGCCGTACCGCGCGGCGTTGTACTTGACCTTCACCCAGTCGGTGACCTCGCCGTCCACGGTGTACCGCCCGGACGACTGGGCCTCGTAGTACTGCTTGAGCGACTCGTCGCCCGGCTTCGTGCCGAAGTACAGCTGACGGAAGTGGTCGGCGCTGTAGTTCGGCTGCCAGACGGTGGAGTTGTCCAACGCCCGGTTCGGGGCGGGGATCTGGTTGTGCCGGGGCCCGTCGAACCGGACCGGACCCGGGATGTCCGGGTTCTCGTCCTTGTCCGGGTAGGCCGGGTCCCGCTCGTCGCCGAACTCGGCGAGGATCACGAAGATCCGGTCGGTTCGCTCGCGCTTGAGTTCGACGTACTGGTCCTTTTTGCCGCTCCTGCCAGGGGCCGCGATCCGGGCCTGCGCGGCGGCGGTCGCCCCGCCGGCGGTCTCGCCGACCTTGACGACGGTGCTGCCGTTGATGGTCTGCGCCTTCGCCTTGCCGGAGAGGACCTCGCTGAGGCCCTCCTGGCGAAGCGCGCGGCGCTTGTCTTCGAGCTTGTCCGGCAGATCGTGCCCAGCCTGCTGCGGCTCGCTGACCGACGGCGCGGACGCCGGCAGCTTCGGCGCCGGGGCGGCACTGGCGGCCGTGCCCGCCACCAGTCCCGTCGCCGTCAACGAAAGCCCGAGCAGACCCACTGCGACTTTGCGCACGTGGATACCTCCGGTGTGAGGGAACCGGCCCAACGGGGGTACGGGCCGGCAGAGACGTCCCACGGGTGGGACCACTGGTGAACATAGACAGTCGCGTAACGCCTGGGAAGCCTGTGACGCTACTTTGTGGCAACTTTTTGTGGCGAAGGCTCCGCACCGTCACATCCGGGTCGGTCGATCGGCCGGGATG
The DNA here is from genome assembly GCF_053605645.1 of Micromonospora sp. NPDC003776. Taxonomy (NCBI): domain Bacteria; kingdom Bacillati; phylum Actinomycetota; class Actinomycetes; order Micromonosporales; family Micromonosporaceae; genus Micromonospora; species Micromonospora sp. NPDC003776. Next base: position 20,126 of record NZ_JBSGJR010000036.1, on the reverse strand, counting down.
AGCAGGGCGAACCCTCCCGGGGTACGCGAAAGGGGCCGGTGGCGTCTCCGCCACCGGCCCCTTCCGGTTTGTGCTACCCGATCAGTTGGTGACCTTGACCACCATGTCGCTGGTCGGGGTGGTGCCCTGCTGCAGGATCTCGATGGTGGTGCCGGTGCCGGCGACCTTCACCGAGTTCCACGAGTTACCCGAGGTCCAGTACTTGCCGATCCCCTTGTCGCTGAAGATCGGGTTCGGCTCGAGCTCCGGCACGGTGACCGCCACGCCGTTCTTGTGGAAGGTCTGCGCCGGCTTGGTGTACAGGCTGAACGTCGCGTCGTAGCCATTGCGCCGGTTGCTGATGACGCCCTGGCCACCGACGTTGATCTTGTCCGGGCGGACGTCAACCGGGAGGTTGAGGCCGTAGCCCGGGTGCTGCGACGTGTTGTTGTCGCCGTACGCGTAGTTCACGTACCAGACCAGCATGCCGGGCTGGTTCGAGAACCGCTCCACGAAGTCCGGCCGGGTGTTGCCCCAGCCGAAGTTGTACCCACCGGTCCGCAGCGTGTCGTCGTAACCGAAGTAGGTCCGGTTCTCGGCGATGTAGAAGCGGGGGTAGGTGTCGGTGACCGAACCGGTGATTCGGTTCCACCCCTTCGCGGTCCACTCCGCGGCGAGGGTCTCCGCGTCGTCGGTCCACGCGACGGTGCCGTTCTTGGTCAGCGACACGTTGTCGAGGAACGCGCCGGCGAAGTGCACGCCGCCGTCGGTCGCGTAGCGGTAACGGAACAGCACCGTCTTGCCGGCGTACGCCGAGAGGTCGTAGGTCGAGTCGACCCACGCGCCACTGCTGGAGCCGGTGATGCCGCTCGCACCCTGCTTGACCAGGTTGTTCTTGACGTCGGCCCAGGTGGTGCCGCCGTCGGTCGACACCTCGGCGTAGAGGTAGTCGTAGTCGGTCTCGATGTCGTACATCAGCTTGGAGCCGATCGACGCGGTGGTCGCGCCGGTCAGGTCCAGGGTGCGGGTCAGCGTGGTGTTCAGGTCGTCCGCGCTGCCGCCCCACCACTCGTACGACCCGCCGAACGGCGTGTTGTAGTTCGTGGTCTGGGTCTGGGCGGGCAGGTTGACCACCACAGCCTGGGCCTTCGGCCCGTCGCTGTCACCGGCCGGGCCGAGGGTCACCTGGGTGCTGCCCTTGCCGTAGTCGACCGTGGTGTGGTTCAGCCAGCCCAGGTAGAGCTTCGACCACGGGTCCATGTAACCCGGGGTCGAACCGATGTCGTCGATGCCGTGGCTCAGCCACGAACCCGAGGACATCAGCGTCCAGAAGCCCGTGCCGTTGTCGCCACCCGCGGTGTCGTACAGGTCCGGCAGACCGAGGTCGTGACCGTACTCGTGGGTGAAGACGCCGAGGCCACCGTTCTCCGGCTCCGTGGTGTAGTCACGGATCCACATCCCGGTGTCGCCGATCTGCACGCCACCGGCGAGGTTGCCGGTCGGACCGGCCTTGCCCTCGAGGTTGGGGAACGCCGCCCAGCGGTGCGACCAGATGGCGTCCTCGCCCTGGGCGCCGCCGCCGGCCTCCTCGCCCTCACCGGCGTGCACCGCCTGGAAGTGGTCGATGTAGCCGTCGGGCTCGTTGAAGTTGCCGTCGCCGTCGTAGTCGTACCGGTCCCACACGTCGAACTGGGCCAGGTAGTCCTTGATCTGCTGCGGCGTCTTGCCGGCCTTGACCTGGGAGTCGTACCAGGACGTGGCGCTGTCCTTGACGAAGTTCCAGTAGCCGTTGGACTCGGGGATGGCGTTGCTGCCGTACCGGGCCTCGTTGTAGGGAACGGTGACCCAGTCGCTCACGTCACCGTTGACGGTGTAGCGACCCCCGGACTGCTTGAGGTAGAAGTCCCGGAACGACTCGCCCTCACCGTAGAACATGTCCTGGTAGTGGGCCCGGTCGAAATTGGCCCGCCACAGGGTGCTGTTGTTGTCGGTGGAGCTGCCGTCCCAGTTGCGGTCAGGCTCGGGGATCTGGTTGACCACCGGGCCGGGGGTGCCGCCGGTCGGCGGGATCTTCTTGGCCGGGTCGCCTTCCCAGGTCTTGTCGCCGAAGTTGACCAGCATCGTGAAGATGGGGTCGGTCTTCGGCGCCTGCTGGTACTCGACGAACAGGTCGTCCTTGACCTGGATGACCTTCGAGCCGTTGCGCGTCTGAAGCTTGGCCTTGCCGGTCAGCAGGTCGGAGATCGCCTGCTTCTTGACCTCCCGCTGCTGATCCGCCTTGGGATCCGGCAGGTTGTCCTTGCCGTGCTTGGCCTTGTCGGCGCCGGGGGTGGGCTCCGCCGTCGGGGCGGCGGACGCCGGTGCCGTGACGACACCGGCTGCCAGCAGCGCGGCCGCGGCCGAGGCCAGGCCTGCTGTGACTCGTCTCCTCAAAGGTCCTCCTCCTTTGTGGATCTGTTACACGACAGAGACAGCTAAAGCCATCGCTGTCATGTCATGCGTCACTCACAATGACAGGTGTTTGCATCGTTGTCACCGGTCAATCACCTGATTCATGGGGCCTATTTCCTGGGCAAATCTGGACCAAAGCGTTCAGTGATTCGACGTCGAATCACATTACGGTTTGGCCACGATCACTGAGAGTGACGGCGATTATGAGGTCCCCAAGGGGGAGCGCTGATGCCTGGGAAAATGTCACACGTTCTCTGAAAGAAATCTGTGGACACGTAAGACGACGGGGCCCGTCCGGAGCAGTGTGCTCCAGACGGGCCCCGCCGTGTGTCCCGACGCGCGGGCGATCAGGTCACGGGGTCGCCGAGGTCACGTACACCGTGGCGTACGAGTTGTCCGCGGCGGCCCGCTTGATGGTGATGGTGACGCCGTACGCGGCGCCCACGTCACCCGGGTTGCCGGTGCCGAGGACGATCGCCCCGCCACCGAGGGTCGCCCCGTAGTAGGCCGGGGCCGGGGACCCGTCCGGGTTGGTGACCCGGGTCGTGTACTTCGCGTTGTCCCGCGACGGGATGACGACGGAAGCGTCGTTGTCCCGGGCGTACGCGGAGCCGTTGCGGATCTCAATGCCCGGGTACCAGCCCTTGGCGTCGGTGAACGCCGGAACCGGGGCCTGGGCGCCGAAGTTGGTGCAGTACTCGCTGTACGGCTCGTCGGCCGCCTCCAGGCACTCCTTGAACGGGTACGTCGAGTTGAGCGAGAAGGCCGCGTTGGACGACTGCGGGCGGCTGGGCAGGTTGTCCAGCACCGACGTGTCCTTCACTGCCGCCTCGCCCTGCCGGCGCAGCGGCTCGTTGTGCGAGTCGACGATCAGCAGACCGCCCTTGGCGCCGTAGCTGGGCAGCGCGGTCATCTGCGCGGTGACGTGGTTGACGTCGCCGAGCACGGTGTCCCGGTACCAGACCAGCATGCCCGGCGCGTTGTACGCGACCCGGTCGACCTTCCAGGCCTCGTGCGAGTAGACCGTGTCGTAGGTGTACTTCAGGCCCTTGTCGAAGCCGTCGAAGTTGCGCCACTCGGCCAGGTAGTAGTGCGCCTTGACCTGGGTGCCGCCGTCGGTGTGCCAGCCCCCACCGGTGGTGTCAGTGAAGGTGCCGCCGGTCTGGGTCCAGCCGTTGGCGCCGCCCTCGACGTCGTCGCTCCAGGTGGTCGCGCCGCCGCCGGTGACCGAGAAGTCGTCGGCGAACCAGCCGCGCTCCACGAACGCCGCGTCGGTCGCGTACCGCAGCCGCACCTGCACGGTCTGCCCGGCGTACGCCGACAGGTCGATGTAGTCGTGCCGCCAGCCGCCGGTGGTGCCGGTCAGGCCGTACTTCTTGCCGCCGTAGTCGCCCATCCGGCCGTTCGGGTCGGCGTAGCCGTCGTTGGTCGAGACGAGCTTGCCGGCGGCGTCGTAGACCTTCTGCTCGGACCAGCTGGCGCCACCGTTGGTGGAGACCTCGACGAAGCCGTAGTCCCAGTCCTGCTCGATGACGTAGTTGTTCCACATCCAGAACTTCGCGTCCGCGGCGTTCGGGACGGTCACCGTCCGGCTCAGCTTGACGTCCGCCCAGTCCTGGTCGGCGCCCGAGTACCACATGTTGGCCCCGCTGTGCGGCTGGGCCAGCGTGATCACCTTGTTCGGCAGGTTGACCTTGATGCCGTCCTTGGTGCCGACCGGGGTGTTGGAGGTCTGCCCGAGCTGCACCGAACGGGCGTCGTCACCCGGGTTGATCTGCAGCGGGTCGGCCCAGCCGAGCACCCACTTGTCCCAGAGGCCCATGTGGGTGGGGAGCGCCTGGAAGATCTCGCCGGAGTGCGAGCCCGAGGCCATCAGGTCCCAGAAGTCGACGTCCGAGTCGGCGTTACCGGAGGTGTCGTAGAGGTCCGGCAGGCCGAGGTCGTGGCCGAACTCGTGGGCGAAGACACCGACGCCGGCGTCCTCCGGCTGCACGATGTAGTTCGACACCTTCAGGTTCGTGCCGGGGATGGTGTAGCCGCCGGCCACCGCGGAGGAGTGCGCCCAGACCGAGTAGACGCCGATGTCGCCACCGCCGCGCGACTTGCCCTGGTTGGCGTGCACCAGCACCAGGTGGTCGATCACGCCGTCCGGCTCGTTGAAGTTGCCGTCGCCGTCCCGGTCGCTCTGGTCCTCGATGTCGTAGTCGGCCCAGGGGAAGTTCGGGTCCATCTTCGCCAGCGCGTCGATCGCGTCGGTGGCCAGCCGGCCCGCGCCGAGCGGGTTGTCCGGGTGGCCGTTCATCGACTGCTGGCGGCCGGCGACCCAGTTGCCGTTCTCGTCTCGGAAGCAGCGGGAGGCCGCGTACCAGCCCTCCGAGTGCGGCACGGTGATCCACGGGCTGGCCTGCCCGTCCACCGTGTACGCGCCCTTGGACATCTCCAGGTACATGTTGTGCATGGTGCGCCCGGAGATGTCGACGCCCGGCTTGCCGTCCGGCCCGGTCAGGTCCTTGCGGACCCGCTCGGTGATGCCCTCCTTGGTGTAGAGCATCTTGTCGAAGTGCTCGGGCGAGAAGTCCGGCACCCACATCGAGTTGTTGTCCTCGCGCGACAGGGTGGCCGGGTTCGGGATGGTGTTGTGCTTCGGGCCGTTCTGGACGGTGCCGGGGACACAGCTCCGGTCCTCGAAGACCGTCTTCGGCACCATCACGTTGGTGAAGTCGTCGTTGGCCTGGTCGTTGAACTCCACCAGCAGGGTGAGCAGCTTGGCGGTCTGGGTGCTCTTGGCCTGCTTGATCTGCCGCGGGCTCTGCCCGGTCTTGATCGCCTTGGCCTCCAGCTTGGCCAACTCCCGCGCGGCCACCGGGTTGCCCCCGGCGAACTTGTGGTCGTAGGCCCGGGCCTCGTCGGCCGCGCCGGCGTAGATCCCGTCCTTCCCCTTGACCTCCTTGCCGGCGGTGTCCGGCTGGACCTCCGGCTCGGCGTAGTTGATGTAGTACTCGTTCGCCCCGATGGTCGCCGGAGCGCGTCCGGCCTCCTGGGCGGCCGCGCTGCCGGTCACGGTCAGTGACGTGGCGGCGAGGGCGATGGCGGGCAGCGCGACGAGTAGGCGTCGGCGTGACCCGGATTGCGGAAACGTGTTCATGCCGCTCCGTTCGTGGGGCATGGGAGGAGAGAACCGGCCGGTCGCAGTGACGCCTGTCGACCTGGCCCGGTGCGGCTGAACCTAGAGGACCGAGCGCTGCCACTGAGAGGGGTGACAGCGTGCCTCTGCCCGTTCAGCCTGCCGCCCCTCCACCGAACCTCCGATGCCCGACCCCCGAAAACGACGGTGGGTGACGGCCCGTCGGACCGTCACCCACCTGATTCGGTACGCCTGTCGTCAGTCCTCGTCGGACTTGCCGCCACCCATGCCGGAGGAGATCAGCTCCATCACCGAGGAGTCCTGGAGGGTGGTGACGTCGCCGAGCGACCGGTTCTCCGCGACGTCCCGCAGCAGCCGGCGCATGATCTTGCCGGAGCGGGTCTTCGGCAGCTCGGGCACCAGCATGATCTGCCGGGGCTTGGCGATCGGGCCGAGCGTCTTCGCGACGTGGTTGCGCAGCTCGGCGATGAGCTGCTCGCCCGCCTCGCCGGAGATCTCGGCGCTGCCGCGCGGGATGGCGAAGGCGACGATCGCCTGCCCGGTGGTCGGGTCGGTGGCGCCCACCACCGCCGCCTCGGCCACCGACGGGTGGCTGACCAGCGCCGACTCGACCTCCGTGGTGGAGATGTTGTGGCCCGACACCAGCATCACGTCGTCGACCCGGCCGAGCAGCCAGATGTGCCCGTCGTCGTCCTTCTTCGCCCCGTCGCCGGCGAAGTAGACCCACTCGTCGCCGGAGTTGGCGCCCGCGCCGAACCGCGACCAGTACGTCTCGAGGAACCGGTTGTCGTCGCCCCAGACGGTGCGCAGCATCGACGGCCACGGCTCCTTGAGCACCAGGTAGCCGCCGCCGCCGTTCGGCACCGACTGGCCCTGGTCGTCCACCACGTCGGCGACGATGCCGGGCAGCGCCGTCATCGCCGAGCCCGGCTTGGTCTCGGTGACGCCCGGCAGCGGGGAGATCATGATCGCGCCGGTCTCGGTCTGCCACCAGGTGTCGACGACCGGCAGCTCACCCCGGCCGACGTACTGGCGGTACCAGATCCACGCCTCCGGGTTGATCGGCTCGCCGACGCTACCAAGCAGGCGCAGCGAGGAGAGGTCGTAGCCGGCGGGAATGTCCTCGCCCCACTTCATCATGGTGCGGATCAGGGTGGGCGCGGTGTACAGGATAGTGACCTTGTACTTGTCCACGACCTCCCAGAACCGGCCCTTGTGCGGGGTGTCCGGGGTGCCCTCGTACATGACCTGAGTGGCGCCGTTGGAGAGCGGGCCGTACACGATGTAGGAGTGCCCGGTGACCCAGCCGATGTCGGCGGTGCACCAGTAGACGTCGGTCTCCGGCTTGAGGTCGAAGACCGCGTGCGTGGTGTACGACGTCTGGGTCAGGTAGCCGCCGGTGGTGTGCAGGATGCCCTTCGGCCGGGCGGTGGTGCCGCTGGTGTAGAGGATGAAGAGCGGGTGCTCGGCGTCGAACGCCTGCGCGGTGTGCTCCGGGGCGGCGGTCTCCACCGTCTCGTGCCACCAGTGGTCCTTCGCCGACCAGGCGACCTCCTCGCCGGTCCGACGGACCACCAGCACGTGCTCGACCGAGGGGCACTTCGCCACCGCCTCGTCCACGGTCGGCTTGAGCGCCGACGGCTTGCCCCGGCGGTAGCCACCGTCGGCGGTGATCACCACCTTGGCGCTGGCGTCCTGGATCCGGTTGGTCAGGGCGTCCGCGGAGAAGCCGCCGAAGACCACGCTGTGCGTGGCGCCGATCCGGGCGCAGGCGAGCATCGCCACCGCCGCCTCGGGGATCATCGGCAGGTAGATCGCCACCCGGTCGCCGGCCACCACCCCGAGGTCGGTCAGCGCGTTCGCCGCCTGGCAGGTCAGCTTGTGCAGGTCGGCGTAGGTGAGGGTGCGGGTGTCACCCGGCTCGCCCTCCCAGTGGATCGCCACCTTGTCGCCCCGGCCGGCCTCCACGTGCCGGTCCAGGCAGTTGTACGCCACGTTGAGCTGCCCGCCCACGAACCACTTCGCGAACGGCGCGTTCGACCAGTCGAGCGCCTGGTCCCACTTCTTCGCCCAGGTCAGCCGGTCGGCCTGACGCTCCCAGAAGGCGAGCCGGTCCCCGGCCGCCTCGGCGTACGCGTCGGCCTTGACGTTGGCGTTCGCGGCGAGCTCGGCCGGCGGCGGGAACTGGCGCGTCTCGTTCAGCAAGTTGGCCAATGCCTCGCTCATGCGATGACTCCTTCGTCGCGTGACCTGCGTCTCCTACACCGGGAGAGGTTAGTCGGGCCGTACCGCCGCCGCGAGCGCCCGGGCACCGGCCGCGCCCAGCGGCCCCCGCCACGCGCCGGGCGGGGGCCGCCGCCCGCCCGCTGCCCGGTGCGGGGCGGGATGCGGCAGAGCGGTGCTTCCGGGGACAGGGAGGGCACGCTTCGCCGCAGCCGATGTCGATCACGGTGGCCGGGGTCGCGTTCCCGGCGGGTGGCGCCCGGCGGCCGCGGCCGGCTGGATAGCGTGGCGGGGTGACCACCGACCCGCTCGCTCCGCTGCTCGCGCTCGCCGACATCGCGCCCGCCGTCGAGCGGGCCCGCGAGCGGGTCGACCAGGCGCACCGGCACCGCGCGCTGCGCCGCCACGGCGGGCAGGTGGCCGCCGAGGTCAGCCTCCGTTCGGCGGTGGCCAGCGCCGCCCTGGAGGGCCGCCCGCACGACCGCGAGGAGGTACGCGCCGGCACGGTCACCGATCCGGTGCTCCAGGGAGCGCTACGGGTGGCCGGGGCGCTGCCCGGGCTGAGCGAGCTCTGGCCGAGAGCGCCCCGACAGGCGCTGGCCCGGCTGCACGTGCTCGCCGCCCGGGACGTCGTCGCCGAGGGGGAGCTGGGCCGGCCGGTGGCCGACCCGGTGGTGGCGGCGCGCCTCGACGGGCTGGCCGGGCTGGTCGCCGGGGGGACGAAGGTGCCCCCGCTGGTGCTGGCCGCGGTGGTGCACGGCGAGCTGCTGAACCTGCGCCCGTTCGCCGGCCCGTCCGGGGTGGTGGCCCGGGCCGCCGCCCGACTGGTGCTGATCTCGACCGGGTTCGACCCGCGTGGGCTGGTCGCGGTGGACGTCGGCCACCGGGAACGGGAGCCCGAGTACGTCGGCGCGGCCGGCGCCTTCGCCACGGGCACGCCTGACGGGCTGCGCTCCTGGCTGCGCCACTACATGTCGGCCGTCGAGCTCGGCGCCGACCAGATCCCCCTGATCGGCGACGAAATCCTCGCCGCCTCCTGACCCCCCACGCCCCCGCCGGGGCGCACCCCCCGGGTCAAGATCCGCGCTGATTCACGGAAAGAGTGGCCATTCCACGCGAATGGCCACTCTTTCTCTGTATGAGTGCCCGCGAGCGACGCGGGCGGGGGCGGGCGGAGCGGTCAGGCGGTGGGTGCGGCGGTGCGGGTGCGGCGGTGCCGGCCGTACCAGGCGATGCCGATGGCCACGCCGACGCCGACCCCGAGGGCCGCGGCGGCGACCGGGACGGCGGGGCGCTCGCGCAGCCGGCGGCCCAGCGGGATCGGGTGCCGGAACTCCAGCACCGGCCACGAGTTCTCCACGGCCAGCTTGCGCAGCGCCCGGTCCGGGTTGACCACGGTCGGGTGGCCCACGCACTCCAGCAGCGGCCGGTCGCTGTACGAGTCGGAGTAGGCGTACGAGTCGGCGAGGTCGTACCCGCGGGCGGTGGCCAGCTCGCCGACCGCGTCGACCTTGCTCGGGCCGGCCGCGTAGAACTCGACCTCGCCGCTGTAGCGGCCGTCCTCGACGGCCATCCGGGTGGCGATCACGTCGGTCACCCCGAGCAGCTGGCCGATCGGCCGCACCATCTCCTCCCCGGAGGCGGAGACGAGCACGACGTCCCGGCCGGCCGTCTGGTGCTCCTCGATGAGGGCGGCGGCCTCCGCGTACACGTAGGGGTTGATGAGCTCGTGCAGCGTCTCCGCGACGATCTGACGGACCTGCTCCACCTGCCAGCCCTTGCAGAGCGTGGCCAGGTAGTCCCGGGTCCGTGCCATGGTCTGCTCGTCGGTGCCGCCCAGCCGGAACATCAGCTGCGCGTACGCCGACTTGACCACGTCACGCCGAGTGATCAGCCCGTCCCGGTAGAACGGCCGGCCGAACGCCAGAGCGCTCGACTTGGCGATGACGGTCTTGTCGAGATCGAAGAAAGCGGCACTTCGGCCCACGGCGCGAAAGTCTAGCCGGACGGGCGCCCTCCGGCGGGGTCCCGGGGGCACCCGGAGCGCGGGATTGATCGTCACGCTCTGCACAGAGTGACGGCGGTCACACTCTCCGAACGCAATTTAGCAATGGGTGGGGCGGGGGCCACTCGACGTATAAGGGTCCGCTGCGGCATGCTTGTGCGCGACGAGAGTTCACCTCTCGTCGACCGCGAGGCCCTCGGCGGTTGCACCCCCCGTGACCGCTGAGTCGGTTCGGCTCGACCCCCCCGGAGCCGAACCTCCGACGACCCCCGTCTCCCCCCGGCGGGGGTCGTCCCTATCTGGGAGCGATGCTCGCACTCTGCGATGCGGCAGACGATCAGGCGCTCCGGTGACAGTGGGTCTCGAGCAACGCCCGCAGCCCGGCGGGGTCGCCCGTCAGCAGCCCACGCTTGGGCAGCACGAGTACCGCCGCGGCAAGCCGCTCGGACGCGCGCAGAACGAACGATCTCTCCGTCTCGACGTACCGCGGGTACTGCGACCATGCGGCTGATTCGCTCCGGCTTGCGCTGCGGAGACGTAACCCGGCGTCATCCACGGTGGCTCGGATCGGCTCGGTCAGCCAGGGATTCCCGCGCATGATCATGCGTACCTGCCAGCGGTAGATCCAGCGGGCGCCGACGAGGAGCGGGAACAGCAGCAGGCCGAGCCCGATGCCGACGAGCAGCACGGTGGCGACGGCTACGACGTCAGCCGCCGACATCTCCCGGGAGCGGCCAGCGGCGACGCGCCCGATGAGGATCCCGGTGAGCGCAGCGACGATCAGTACCGGGACCAGCCAGGGCCGCCGGACGCGGCGGCGGTGGGCGATGAAGCCGTCGAGCCAGTCCTCTTCGGTGAGGGTGTAGCTGAGTTCGACCGGACCCACGGTGACCTGCTCCGGCGACATGAGAGGGCAGTGTATGCCTGGTAGCCCGCCCGCCTGGTGGCGCGCCCGGTCGATGCGGCATCAGTGCTGCTCAGTCGGTCGGGCCGGCGACGCGTCAGGCCAGCTGCTGGTCCCGTGTCCATAACAGATCCACTCACCCGCTGCGGGCCATCCACAGCCGCCCGCGCTGTCCACAGGGCGGCCACGCCGGCCGGCGTACCGCACCCGGCGCGACGACGCTTGCCCAGCACCCCGAGCCCGACCGCTGGAGGCCGCCATGCCGCCCCGTACCGCGCTCCCGCGCTACCCCTGCTCGTCACCGCCGACGGCGACCTCCTCGACGAGTTGCTCCGGCTCGCCGCCGCCGGTGGCACAGAGGTAGAGCTGGCCGCCGACCCGGCCGCCGCCCGGGCTCGCTGGGCGCCCGCTCCGCTGGTGCTCGTCGGCACCGACCAGGCGCACTCTACGTGGTGGTCGGTCTCTGGGGCGCGGCGCTCGGGTCGGCGCGGGTGGCCCGGCAGCAGGCCCGGGCGGCGGCCGACTTCGGTGCGCTCGCGGGAGCCGGTCGGGCGCTCGACGGGGAGGCCCTCGCGTGCGGCCGGGCCGGCGAGTTCGTCGAGGCCGACGGCGGCCGGCTGGTGGCCTGCCGGCTCGAGGGGCTGGACGTCCTGGTCACGGCGGAGGTGACGGTCTCGCCCCTGCCCTGGTTGATCCGTGCGGCCGCGGTGACCTCCCGGGCCGGGCCGGTGCGTGGTTGACCCGCCGGTCTCGGCACCCGCGCGGCATGAGGTGGCGGACCCGGAGAACAGCCGGGCCGGCCCAGACCCGGGCGGACCGAGAATCGGGCCGACGTAGCCCTCGGCCGACCGAGGCCCGGGGCGACCGAGACCCAGACCGACCCGGACCCGGGCCGACGTGGACCCGGCCGACCGCGGGTCAGCGAGCCTGGAGAGCGTCCAGGCCGACGGCCATGGCGATCACCAGCCGCCGGTCGATCTGCGGGTTCTGGATGTCGACGACGTACCGGTCGCGCAGGCCCCACTTCTTGACCACCGAGAACACCGGCTGGCCGCCCGCGACGAAGTCGAAGTGGTAGGGCAGCCAGGAGAGCGAGTCGACGAACCGGCGCAGCAGCGCCACCGGCAGGCTCCGCTCCTGCCCGGTGATCTGCGGCAGGCCGGCCTGCTCGACGTGCCAGGTGGACCGCAGCAGCGACTGGGCGAAGTCCTTGCGGAACAGGCCGATCGGGTTGCCGGCGTGGTCGGTCACGTCGTACGTGGCGCCGAGGTCGAGCCGCTGGCGGGCCTTGAACCCGAGCAGTGGCTGCTGCTTGGAGTCGTCGGTGTAGATGGTCACCTGCTCCTTGAACGCCAGGCGCTTCTGCTGCGCGAACGCGAGCATCGGGCCCTCGGTGCCGTCCGGCGCCACCGCGCGGACCTCGTACTGGTTGACCATCATCCGGATCCGCTGCCGGACGTAGAACTGGTGCTGGGCCTGCAGGCTGTCGGGCTGCATGGGGATCTCCTTCGAGGCGTGAACGCCGGAGTCTCGCACAGCCCGACCCTCGGCGTCCGCCCCCGGAGGAGGCGTGTCCGATCGAGCGTCACCGAGGCCACGCCGCCGACCAGGTCAACGTCCGCCATCGACGGTCGCCTTCATCGCCCAGGCGTTGAGCACCTGGTGGATGCCGCGCAGGCGTTCGTTGATCTGTTCCAGGCGTTCGGCCTGGGCCAGGTTGGCCAGCGCGCTGCCCAGCGCGATCAGCTGGTCGGAGGTGAGATTCTCCTGATCGATCGTGTAGAGCAGGTCGACGGTCTCGGCGATCGTGTCGGCCACGGCTTCTCCTCCCCGGAAACCCCGGTCGTCTCTCAGCGGTGCTCGTCCGGCTCGCGCATCTATGGAAGCGCTCCCATGCATCAATGCCCAGCCGCCCCCGGACTCATGCGCCCGTCCCACTACACAGACACCGCGTCGCGCGGTGGCCCCAGTGAAACGGGCCGGCGGGGTGGGGCCGGAACAGGGCATTCGGGTACGACTCTTGCCGCCCGGGCGAGGAAAACCTCACCCCGGTCAGTCGGTGACGACGCCGTCCGGGGTGGCCGGCCTCGACACCCGTTCGTCCTGTCGGGGTGCCGGCACCGATCCGTCCGCCACCGAGTCGGCGGGGCGGCGGGGCGGGGCAGCGGGGAGGGGAGGGTCGGCGGGGCCGGGCAGGTTGGCGAGCACCACGTCCAGGACCCGGACCGCGTCAGGCTTGGAGAGCGGGTTGTTGCCGTTGCCGCACTTCGGGGACTGGACGCAGGACGGGCAGCCGGTCTCGCAGCCACACTCCGCGATCGCGTCGCGGGTGGCGCGCAGCCACGCCGACGCCGTCCGGTACGCCCGCTCGGCGAAGCCCGCCCCACCGGGGTGGCCGTCGTAGACGAAGACGGTGGGCGCCTCGGTGTCCGGGTGCAGGGCGGTGGAGAGGCCACCGATGTCCCAGCGGTCGCAGGTGGCCATCAGCGGCAGCAGGCCGATGCCGGCGTGTTCGGCGGCGTGCAGCGCCCCCGGGATGTCGGCCGCCTCGATCCCGGCCGCCGCCAGCGAACCGGGTGAGACGGTGAACCAGACCGCGACGGTGCGCAGCTCCCGCGCCGGCAGGTCCAGCGGCCGGGTGTCGATCACCTCGCCGGTGGCGATCCGTCGCCGCTGGTACGACACCACCTGGCTGGTCACGTCCACCTCGCCGAGGAAGAGCCCGACCGGGCCGGCGTCGACGTACGAGCGGACCGACACCACCGAGAGCGAGGTGACGTCGCGGGCGTGGGTGGACCAGTCCGGCTCCTCGGCGTGCACCAACGCGCACCCGTCGGCCAGGTCCAGCGAGTCGACCACGTACGAGACGCCCTGGTGCAGGTAGACGGCGCCGGGGTGGAGCAGGGAGTGGGAGGAGCCGCCGTCGACGGTGCCGAGCAGCCGCCCGGTGGACGCCTCCACCACGCAGACCGGCGTGCCGTCCTCGCCGCGCAGGTCGACCTCGGGCCGTTCCCGGTGCCGCCAGTACCACCCGGTGGGCCGCTGCCGCAGCGCCCCGGCCTCGACGAGCGAGTCGACCGCCTCCTTCGCGCCCTCGCCGAAGAGTTCGAGGTCGGCGGGGGTGAGCGGGGCCTCGTGCGCGGCGCAGGCGAGCTGCGGGGCGAGCACGTACGGGTTGGCCGGGTCGAGCACGGTCGCCTCGACGGGCCGCCCGAAGAGCGCCTCCGGGTGGTGCACCAGGTAGGTGTCCAGCGGGTCGTCGCGGGCGACCAGCACCGCGAGGGCCTCGTCGCCGGAGCGGCCGGCCCGGCCGGCCTGCTGCCAGAGCGAGGCCCGGGTGCCGGGCCAGCCGCAGATCAGCACCGCGTCCAGCCCGACCAGGTCGACGCCGAGCTCCAGGGCGTTGGTGGAGGCGAGCCCGAGCAGGTCGCCGTGCAGCAGGGCGCGTTCCAGCTCGCGCCGCTCCTCCCGCAGGTAGCCGGCCCGGTACGCGGCCACCCGGTCGCCCAGCCCGGGCACCGCCTCGTCGAGGGCGCGCCGGGCGTTCGCGGCGACCACCTCGGCGCCGCGCCGGGACCGGACGAAGGCCAGCGTGCGGACGCCCTCGATGACGCTGTCGGTGAGCAGGTCGGCCGTCTCCCGCAGCGCCGACCGGCGGACCTGGAGAAGGTCGGCCTCCGGGGAGGGCGCGTCGGAGGAAGGCAGCAGCGGCGGCTCCCAGAGGGCGAAGGTCACCCCGCCGCGCGGCGAGGTGTCCTCGGTGACGGCGGTGACCGGCAGGCCGGTGAGCCGCCCGGCCGCCGTCGCCGGGTCGCCCGACGTGGCGGAGGCGAGCACGAAGACGGGGGTACGCCCGTAGCGCGCACACTGCCGGCGCAGCCGGCGCAGCACGTGCGCCACGTGGGAGCCGAACACGCCCCGGTAGGTGTGGCACTCGTCGATCACCACGTACGCGAGCCGGCGCAGGAAGCCGGACCAGTGGGTGTGCCCGGGCAGGATGCCGTGGTGCAGCATGTCCGGGTTGGTGAGCACGAACCGGGAGTGCCGGCGGATCCATTCGCGCTCGGTGCGCGGGGTGTCCCCGTCGTAGGTGGCGGGGCGTACCCCGTCGAGTTCGAGTCCGGCGACGGCGCGCAGCTGGTCGGCGGCGAGCGCCTTGGTCGGGGCCAGGTAGAGCACGGTGGCGCGCGGGTCGGCGAGCAGCGTGGCCAGTGCCGGAAGCTGGTACGCCAGCGACTTGCCGGAGGCCGTCCCGGTGGCCACCACCACGTGCCGGCCGGCGTACGCCAGCTCGGCGGCCTCGGCCTGGTGCCGCCACGGGGCGACCACGCCGCGCCGGGCGAGCGCCGCCCGCAGTGGCTCCGGAGCCCAGCCGGGCCACGGCGCGGGCTCCCCGACGCGGGCCGGCACCCGCTCGACGTGGGTGACCGGGTCGGTGGCGTGCCGGAGCCGGAGCCGGCGCAACAGCTCGCCCGGCGCGCGGCCGGGGCCGGCCGGCGTGGGTGCCGACGACGGCTTCCGGTCGGGCGACGGAGCCGCCGAGCTGAAGCTGTCGAACGTCACGTCCTGCACTCTCGCACTGGTGTTCGGAATTGGGAACCCGGGGCGGGGGTATGGGGAAGCCCTCCGCCGGTGACCGGGAGGGCCGCGCGTGAAGATGGTTAGATGCCCAGGAGAGCTTACCGAGGAGGGACCGATGGAGCTGTCGCTGGCGACCCGCACCGTGGGGGAGCACACGGTGCTCGAGGTCGGCGGTGAGGTGGACGTCTACACCGCGCCGCGCCTGCGGGAACGGCTCCTGGAGCTGATCGACGGCGGGGCCCGCCGGGTCGTGGTCGATCTGGGCCGGGTGGACTTCCTCGACTCGACCGGCCTGGGCGTGCTGGTGGGCGCGTTGAAGCGGCTGCGTTCGGCCGGCGGTTCGTTCGCGCTGGTCTGTGACAAGGAGCCGCTGCTCAAGATCTTCCGGATCACGGCGTTGGACCAGGTCTTCCCGCTGCACCCCACGGTCGATGCGGCGATCAGCGCCGACCCGACCGGCGCCGGCGCGTGATGGCGACCGTCAAGCTCTCCTTCTCGCCCGCGCCGGTGCACGTCCGTACAGCCCGCCTGGTCGGCGTGGCGGTGGCCCGCCGGGCGGGGGTACGCGAGGACCTGCTCGACGAGGTGCGCCTGGCGATCGGTGAGGCGTGCACCCGGGCGGTGGCCCTGCACCGGCAGTACGGGCTGGCCGACCCGGTGTACGTGGAGATGTCCGACAGCGGGGCGTACACGGTGCGGGTGGTGGATCGGGCCCCGATCGAGGCGAGCATCGGGCTGGCCGCCCTGCCGCCGGACGAGCTGGCCAAGGAGTCGCTCAGCGAGGACGCGTTGACCACCGGCGTGGGTTTCGCCCTGCTCGCCGGCTTCGTCGAGGACCTGCAGGTGCGCCCGGTGGAGGAGGGCGTCGGCACCGAGGTCCGGATGGTGTGGCCGGTCCGCCGCTGACCTGACGACATCGATCCAGGCCGCGTTCCCCCTCGGGGAGCGCGGCCTGGTCGTGTTGGCCGCCCTATATATCAGATATTTTCGCATAGCACAGCGACGAAGATCATCGAGACCGGGTGCCCCCTCGGTGTGACCCTCAACACGTCAGAGGGCTACAGTACGCGAGTTGTCAGCAAGTGACCTTTCCCGCAGCCAGCGGGAACGGGTGTTCATCGCTGGTCCGCCGGGGTGGGTTGGCGCGCGCTTGCGAGTCCGCATCCAGGCGTCGGCCCGTGCGTCTCCACGGCCGGCGCGAGTTGTTCGGTACACAGGAGGACATAGATGTCCGGGACCTTGGCCGCCGACGGCGGCACACTGTCCCTTACCGGAGCCAACGTGACGTACGTCGTCATCGCCGCGGTCATCGCGCTGGTGGCACTCGTCTTCGCCGCCGCCTTGACCAGGGCGGTGCTGGCAGCCGGTACGGGAACCACCAACATGCAGGAGATCTCCGGGGCGGTGCAGGAGGGCGCGTCCGCGTACCTGCTGCGGCAGTTCCGCACCCTGGCGATCTTCGTGGTCATCGCCGTCGTGCTGCTGTTCCTGCTGCCGGTGCACGACACCGACGGCAGCCAGACCTGGGTGAAGATCGGCCGGTCGCTCTTCTTCGTGGTGGGCGCCGGCTTCAGCGCGTTCATCGGCGGCGCCGGCATGTGGCTGGCCACCCGCGCCAACCTGCGGGTCGCCGCGGCCGCCCGGGAGCGCGAAGGCGGGCGCGAGGGCGCCATGAAGATCGCCTTCCGGACCGGTGGCGTGGTCGGCTTCCTCACCGTGGGCCTCGGCCTGTTCGGTGCGGCGCTGGTCGTCCTGATCTTCAAGGGCGACGCCCCGACCGTGCTGGAGGGCTTCGGCTTCGGCGCCGCGCTGCTGGCGATGTTCATGCGGGTCGGCGGCGGCATCTTCACCAAGGCCGCCGACGTCGGCGCCGACCTGGTCGGCAAGGTCGAGCAGGGCATCCCCGAGGACGACCCGCGCAACGCCGCCACCATCGCCGACAACGTGGGCGACAACGTCGGTGACTGCGCCGGCATGGCCGCCGACCTGTTCGAGTCGTACGCGGTCACCCTGGTCGCCGCGCTGATCCTGGGCCGCGCCGCGTTCGGCGAGACCGGCCTGGTCTTCCCGCTGATCATCTCCACCATCGGCGTGCTGGTCGCGATCGTCGGCGTCTTCATCACCCGGCTGCGCGCCAGCGACCGCAACGGGCTGACCGCGATCAACCGGGCCTTCTACCTCTCCGCGGTGATCGCCGCGGTGCTGGTGGCGATCGCCGCGTTCGCCTACCTGCCGGCGACCTTCGGCGAGCTGGAGGGTGGCCTCACCGACGTCGACCGCAACCCGCGGCTGGTGGCCATCGGCGCGGTGGTGATCGGCATCGTGCTGGCCGCCGCGATCCAGGCGCTGACCGGTTACTTCACCGAGACCAACCGGCGCCCGGTGCAGGACATCGGCAAGAGCTCGCAGACCGGTGCCGCCACCGTCATCCTCGCCGGTATCAGCATCGGCCTGGAGTCGGCGGTCTACTCGGCGCTGCTGATCGGCGCCGGCGTGTTCGGCGCGTTCCTGCTCGGTGGCAGCTCCATCACGCTGTCGCTGTTCGCGGTCGCGCTGGCGGGTACCGGCCTGCTGACCACGGTCGGCGTCATCGTCGCGATGGACACCTTCGGCCCGATCTCCGACAACGCCCAGGGCGTCGCGGAGATGTCGGGCGACATCGACGAGCACGGCGCGCGGACGCTGACCGAGCTGGACGCGGTCGGCAACACCACCAAGGCGATCACCAAGGGCATCGCGATCGCCACCGCGGTGCTGGCCGCGACCGCGCTGTTCGGCTCGTACACCGACACGCTGCGCTCCTCGTACCAGGACGCGGGCGTGGGCGACGTGGGCCAGGAGATCCTCAACGCGCTGAACGTGGCCAACCCGCGCAACCTGGTCGGCCTGATCGTCGGCGCGGCGGTGGTCTTCCTCTTCTCCGGCCTGGCCATCAACGCGGTCTCCCGCTCGGCCGGGGCCGTGGTGATGGAGGTACGCCGGCAGTTCCGCGAGCTGCCCGGGATCATGGACCGCACCCAGCGCCCCGAGTACGGCAAGGTGGTCGACATCTGCACCCGGGACGCGCAGCGCGAGCTGATGACCCCCGGCCTGCTGGCCATCATGGCGCCGATCGCGGTCGGCTTCGGCCTCGGCCCCGGCGCGCTGGCGTCGTACCTGGCCGGTGCGATCGGGGCGGGCACCCTGATGGCGGTCTTCCTGGCCAACTCCGGTGGCGCCTGGGACAACGGCAAGAAGCTGGTCGAGGACGGCGCGTACGGCGGCAAGGGCTCCGAGTCGCACGCGGCGACCGTCATCGGCGACACCGTCGGTGACCCGTTCAAGGACACCGCCGGCCCGGCGATCAACCCGCTGATCAAGGTGATGAACCTGGTCTCGCTGCTGATCGCGCCGGCCGTGGTGGCCTGGAGCGTGGGCGACGACAAGAACACCGGGCTGCGCATCGTGATCGCCGTGGTGGCCGCGCTGGTCATCGTGGCGGCCGTGGTGTTCAGCAAGCGCAAGGGCGTGGCGATGGCGGAGTCCGGCACGGACGCGGGCAGCCACGACGATCGCGTGGAGACGGTCAACGCCTGACCTTCGCGGCAGGACGGTTCCCGGTCGGCGGCCCGCCGGCCGGGAACCGTGCCGTCAGGTCCCGTGCACGAAACCTGACCGGTGGCACTTCCACCGGGAGGCCGTACGCTGCTTCGCATGCGTACGCGCGGGGCGGCAACCGCCGGAAAGCTCACGGTGGTCCTGGCCACGCTCGTTCTCGTCGTCGCCGGGTGCGGCGGCCCCAGCCCGCGGGCGTGGGCCGCGTCGGTCTGCGAGGCGCTCACCCCGTGGCGTGCCGAGATCAACAAGTTGACCAGCAGCACCCAGCAGCAGATGACCGCGCAGACCACCCCGGCGCAGGCCAAGGAGAACCTGGTCCGGCTCTTCGCCGGCGCCGAGCAGGCCAGCGAGACGGCCCGGCGCAGGATCGAGGAGGCGGGCGTGCCGGAGACCGACCACGGCGAGGAGATCTCCGCCGGATTCCGGGCCTCGCTGAGCAAGGTGCGGGACGCGTACGGCCGGGCCCGGGACACCATCGACGGGCTGGACACCGCCCAGGCCGGCCCCTTTTACGACGGGGTGCGGGCCGCGGTGGACACCCTGAACAAGGAGTACGACGCGAGTTCGCTGGACACCAGCCGGCTCAACTCACCCGAACTCAAAGAGGCCTTCGACGAGGTCCCGGAGTGTCGCTGACGCCCTCTTCCCGTAATCCGGTCCGCCAGCCCTCGCTGTTCTCCACCGAGGCGGCCGATCCGTCGTTGGCGGACCTGGCCGGTCTGCTGGCCGGGCCGGGGGAGGTGGTGCGGATGGGCGGCACGGCCCGGCTCGCGGTGGTGGTCGACGCCGCCTGGCGGGTGCACGTGCTGGTGGCCGAGCTGGCCGCCCGGGGGGTGCCGGCGAGCTGGGAGCCGACCGAGGAGGGCCGGCACCTGGTCCGCACCGCGTACGCGACCACGCTGGCCCCGCTCGCCCGGGCGTGGCTGCGGGGCACGGCGAAGCGGCCCCCGACCGGGTTCCACCTGAACGGGCGGCGACTGCGGCTCTGGGTCGCTGCGGCGGGGGCGGCCGACCCGGCCGGCGTCCTGCTCGGGCTCGGGGCCGGTGACGAGGAGTGCTGGCCGCCGGTGCGGGCGGCGCTGGCCGCGGTGGGGCTGCCCGCGGCGTTCGTGGAGCCGGACGACGGCGGGCCGGCGTACCGGATCGCGGGCCGACGGCGGCTGGCCCGGCTGGCGGAGCTGGTGGGCGAGCGCCCGGCCCGGCCGGGCCGGGCTCAGAATTGTCGAATGCTCCCGCGTCGG
>NZ_JBSGJR010000035.1:0-25726 GCF_053605645.1 Micromonospora sp. NPDC003776 | reverse complement strand
CCGCCGGCCCGCACCCTCCCCTCGGTCAGCGGCGCCGTTCCCCCACCCGGTACGTGACCAGGTTCGGGTCGGCGTTGAGCTGCTTCTCGGTGAACTTGATCGTGTCCCAGCCCTTGCCGGAGTAGAGCCGGGTCTGGTCGGCGTACCAGGGTGAGTTCGGGTTGGCCGACTGCGAGTAGGTGAGGATCTGCCGGCCCGACGGACCGTCCCGGCCCAGCTCGACGGCCATCAGGAACGAGGTGCCGTGCAGCACCTTCCGGTAGCCGACGCCGGGCTCCACCACGTTGATGGTCATGTTGAACACGCCGGCCTCGGGCCAGCCTCCGTGGATCGGGATCCGCTCGGCGCCGCGCGGCTCGGTCTGGATGTCGCCGAGGCGGGCGTCAAGCGGGATGCCACCGAGCAGCTGGACGGCGTCGGCCAGGGCGGTCCGCACCGCCGGGTCGTCGACGGCGAGCCTGCTCGGCGTGGTCAGCGGCCGGTCGGGGTCGAACGGGTCGGCGAAGCGCAGGCCCCCGGCCCGGGCGAACTCGGTGAACACGTGCGAGCCCCGGCTGTCCAGGTTCACCCGCAGGTCCCAGCCGCGCAGCGCGGCGCAGGCGCCGGTCAGGTCGACCGGGGTGCCGTCGGAGGCGGTGGCGACCGGGTGGGCGGTGCAGACCCGCACCAGATCGTCGCGGACCAGCTCGCCGCCGTACGCGCGGTTGCCAAGGGTGACCGCCCACAGGTTGGCCGGGGTGAAGCGGGTGCCGGGCAGCCCGTCGGTGCCGGCGATCCGCTGCCGCACCTGATGCAGCCCGAGCCGAGTACGCAGGCTGCGCTCGGTGCGCTCGGCGCCGATGATCCGCGGGAAACCCTCCAGCGGCTGGGCGGGGTTGGCCAGCCAGTAGCTGTCGTTGGAGTTGGTCACGTAGTCGGCGCGGACCATCGTCGGCAGGCGCGCCGGGCCGAGGATGCCGGGCACCGCAGCGTCCGGGTCGCGGCCCAGCTCGCACGATGAGCGGGAGCCGTCGAGGACGGCCTGGCCGCTGCTCGCGTACAGGGATCGGAAGGGGGCGGGGATGCAGGCGGCGGCGAGGTCGTCGGTGACCCGGGGCACCACCGAGTGGTCGGCGTAGAGGGCCCGGCCGTCGCGGTCGGCGGCGATGACGTTGACCCAGGGCAGGAACTGCCGCCGGTCCAGCGCCGCGCGCAGCTCAGCCACCGAGCCGGCGCGTCCCATGGCGAGCCAGCCGTCGAAGGCACGGTTGTTCGCGGCGTTGGGGTCGCTGATCGCGTACGCGGTGTCGGCGGTCCAGTCGAACCTGCCGGGCACCACGACGACCGGGCCGAAGTGGCTGTCGTAGAAGGTACGGCTGACCGGCCCGCCGGGGGTCTGGACGGTGACGGTGCGGGCGGTCATCTTGCGGGGCTGGCCGTCGTAGAGGTAGCTGGTCGGGTCGCCGGGCACCAGGGTGAGCCGGTGCCAGGCGAAGCGGCGGGCGGTGGAGACGGTGTGGCTCCAGGCGACCCGCCCGTTGTGCCCGATCTCGATGAACGGGTCGCCGATCAGGGCGGCGCCCTCGACGTCGTACCGTCCCGGGACCTTGAGGTGCATGCGGTAGAACCGGTCCGGGCCGTCCCACGGGAAGTGCGGGTTGGCCAGCACCATGCCCGCCCCGCTGGCGGTGGCGTCGCGGCCGAGGCCGTAGGCGTTGCTGCCCACCCCGGCCGGCGCCCCGTCGGCAGTGGCGACCAGGGCCGCGGACTTCAATGCGGGCCGGGTGCCGGTGAGCTCGCCGGGGCGGGCCGGGGCGCTGCCGGCGGGCGGGGCGGCGGCCACGATGCCGTCGGCGAGGGCGGCGGAGCTGGCCCGGACCATGTTCGTCCAGTACAGCCGCCACAGGTCCAGCTCGGTGATCGGCTGAACCCACGGCTTGCCGGCGCAGGCCGGGTCGGTCAGGTTGGCCACCCCGATACGGCGCAGGTAGGCGTTGTAGCCGGCGGCGACGCCGCGAAGCTGGTCGCGTACCTCCAGGGAGGGCGACTGCACGCCGTCGCGGGGACCGGTGAGCAGCCGCTCGACGGTCCGGTCGTCGATGACCTTCTGGTGGAACAGATCGCTGGTGACGTTGTCGGTGCCGTCGCTGGTGGCGCCGAACCAGCGGGCGCGCTGCGCCCGGACAGTCACCACCTGCTCGGCGATGATGCAGATGTTGTCCTCGGCCTGCACGTACCCGACGCCGTAGCCGAGGCTGCCGAAGTCGCGGGCGGTGATGTGCGGTACGCCGTACGAGGCGCGCCGGATCAGGGCCGAGTAGCCGCCGCCGGCGGCGACGGCCGGCACGGCGGTGGCGGTGAGGCCGGCGGCGACCAGGCCGGCGGCGGTGGCTGCGGCGGCGAGCCGCCGCACTCTCATCGGGCGGCTCGCCGTGGGTGCGGTGGAATCATCGGACGTCCTCCCCGTGGTGTCGACTGTCCATTCCCGACCGACGCTAGCCAGGTGTATCGGTCTGGTCATCCGGGGATGACTCCCGGTTCGGTCCGGGTTTTCCCGGAGGGGGCCGAGGCGCCCGGCCGGTGTGAGCAGCCCGGTTGACCGGAATGCTCACACGGTCTAACCCGTGCCGGCGGGTACGGTGGGGCCGAAATCCGGGCTGGCACCTGCGGCCAAGCGGCGAGTCAGCTGTGAGGTCACGGACCTTGATACGTCCGCTGCTCCGCCTGCCACGCCCGTAGGGCACCCTTGATCCGCTGGTTCTCCGCTCGCATCTCGTCCCGCTCGCGCGTACGCCGTTGCAACTCAAAGGCAAGGCGGTGCAGCAGGGCATTGACTTCGTCGACCTGGTAGCCGCGCCGCCATCGTCCGGTCAACGGCAACACCAGCGCGGCGATCCGATCCGGGGTGAGCGGGCCCCGCGGGGCGTGCCGGCTGCGGTAGACGGTCATCGCCACGGGATCCGCTCGGGCAGGTAAATCCGTCCGACGGGCACCCCGGCGGCGAGCAGCCGCAACCGAGAGCCCGCCAGCATCGCCGGCGGACCGCACACGTAGACCTGCTGCTCACCGCGCAAATGGTCGAGGGCGACTGTCAGCGCATCGCCCCGCTCCCCCGGCTCAGCGAGGGAGTCGTGGGAGAACGCCGGTGCGACGGTCAGCCAGTCGTGCGCCTGCTGGAGCTTGTCGAGGGCGATCGCGTCGTACAGGCTCGCCACGTCACGGCTGCCCGCGATCAGCGTCACGCGCCGGCCGTCCGGGGCGGCGGCGACCTGCTCGACGATCGCGCGCAGCGGCGCGAGCCCGGTGCCGCCGGCGATCAGCAGCAGGTCCCCGTCGTGCAGGCTCAGCCCGGTGTCCGCCGGCGGGCCGAGGTAAAGCAGCTCTCCGGGGCGTACCAGATGGACCAGGCTGGTGGAGACGGCGCCGCCGCGGACCGAGCGGACGTGCAGCTCGACGGTGCCGTCCGGGCGCGGCGCGTTCGCCGGGCACAGCCAGCGCCACCGGCCGGGCCGGCGCGGCGTGCACACCGGCACCGCCTGGCCCGGCCGATAGGACAGCCGCCGCCACGGCCGCACCGTGATGACGGCGACCCCGTCGCATGCAAGGTCGTGGTCGAGCACCTCGACCGGCCACCAGGCCGGACCGTCCCCTGCTCGTGTGGCTGCCGACTTGACTTCTTGCCACGGCATGGTGATCCGTAACGCGTCGTCGATGACCGTCTGATGCTCTGGTCGCAGCCCGAAGCGGCGGTAGGCGCGGCCCAGGACGCTCAGCAGCGCCAGCTTCTCGGGGCGCTCCGGACCGTCGGCGAGCCGGCGCAGGGCGGCCTCGACGAGCGGGGCGTCCCGCTCGGGCAGCCGGCCCGGGCAGCGGTCCTCGACCTCCTCCCAGAACGAGCGCCGCCGCAGGTAGCTCTCGGCCCGGCGGTGCTCGGCCTCCGACCAGCCCAGGTAGGGCAGGTCGGTGCCGGAGGCCAACGCTTTCGCCACCTGCTCCTTCAGCCGGTCCCGATCCACCCCGATCAGGTACGGGGACAGCTCCGCGTCCGCCGCGACCAGACTGAGCCAGCGGGCGACCACCTCAGGTGCCTCCGGTTCCGTCACGCCTGCTCCCCGAGTTGCTCCTCGGTGAGGCCGGCGGCGCGGATCGTGGCGTGGGCCCAGCGGGCCAGGCGGCACGGGTACGGGACGCGTTCGCTGCGGCACAGCTGGCCCTGCGGCCACGGTTCGGGGACGTGGACGCGGGCCGCGTGGGCTGCGAGGGCCAGGTCCTCGTCGGTGACCGGGGTGAGCACGGGAA
This sequence comes from Micromonospora sp. NPDC003776, assembly GCF_053605645.1. Classification (NCBI taxonomy): domain Bacteria; kingdom Bacillati; phylum Actinomycetota; class Actinomycetes; order Micromonosporales; family Micromonosporaceae; genus Micromonospora; species Micromonospora sp. NPDC003776. The sequence goes on along the minus strand of NZ_JBSGJR010000035.1, from coordinate 21,448 downwards.
AGTCGGCGAGTACGGCGGACATCGGTGGACGCCTCCGGCGGTGGGGTGCGTGGAGTGGCGCCGGGGCGGGCGGGGACGGCCGCTGCCGTACGGGGGAACGACGCAGCCGGAGCCCAGCACCCGCCCCGGGCCATTCGCCCACTGTCGAGGCAGGTCAGGAGTGCTGGCATGCCGCGATGATCGTGCAAGCGATGCGCGACGTGCATACGCTCGCGCATTCCATCGGCTACGGCTGGCCTTTCCGGCCGTCGATGGACGGTCGGACCGCAGCGGACGGTGGTCCTGCACCGGCGGGCAGCGTCGAGGAGCGGGGAGGTCGTTCCATTGGTGGCGGCGAGGCATTGGTGGGGCCCTTCGGGGTAGCGGTTCCGAACAGCGAATGCCATGGACCACCGCCTCGGCTGCCACCCGGTCGGCCTGTCGTGGCAGCCGACGTGGCACTGATGGCACCTGATCTCGCAGTCGGGAGCGATGCGGACGTCAGCTGCGCGAACAGCTCGTCGAATACCCGTTCGAAGGTGTGCACTCTGCTCCTTCCATCGGGTGTCTTCTGTGCGCTCAGGCTGTGCGACGGCGTCTCCGTCGGGCATAAGCGCGAATATCGTCGATATACGTGGCGCGCATACCGCAGCCCCCGGAAGCGGTTTGAATGGTTAGGCTCGACGGAGCGCGAACGACACAGCCCCCGCGAATGGCGAGGTTGCCGGTGACACAAGCGAACTGCCCCCGCTGCGGCGGGCGCCTGGCGCGCGACAACGACACCGGACGCTGCGCGCCGTGCCATGCCGCCGAACGCGACAGGCTCAGTACGCCTCCCGTTCTGCCGGAGTCGTTCTGGCAGCACGAGCCGGTGCGGGCGGCGCTGACGCAGAGGCATCTCGGACGGGTGATCCGGGCGTACCGGTTCCACCCGTACCACGGGCGGAACCCACTGCCGCAGACCGTGGTGGCGGGGTGGCTGGGGATCACGCAAGCACAGCTCAGCCGGATCGAGAACGGGCCGCCGGTGGTGCACCTGGACCGGCTGGCGCACTGGGCAACGCTGCTGGCGATTCCAGCGTCTCGGCTTTGGTTTGCGCTTCCAGATGCCTGTCCCGCTCCCTTCCCACAGTTCACTCCGACCGATCTGGATCAACCGATGGCAGCTGACGAAGGCCGGCGAGCGTTGTTGGCCGGAATAGCGGCCGTAGCCGCCAGCGCAGGTCTGCTGGGCAGCGTGGCAGCCTATCGTCCTCGCCGGCTCGGCTCGGTGGACATCGTGCGGCTGAACGCCGTTCTTGAGCTTTACCGTTCGATGGACTACGAGTGCGGTGGTGGCCTGCTCTACCGGGAGGTCGGCCGGTTCGCCCAGTCGGTGTACGGCCTGCTCGACTGGTCCCATCCGGACACGCTGACGCGCCCGCTCGTCGCCGCAGTCGCGGCAGCCCGCCAACTGGCGGGCTGGACGGCCCTCGACGCCGGACTGCACGACCACGCGCACCGGCACTTCCTCGCGGCCGAGCGTACCGCGCTCGGCGCCGACGACGTGCTGTTGACGGCACGGGTGCGCTACTGCCAGGCTCGGCAGCTGCAACATCAGCGCCAGAACCGCGACGCGCTCGCAATCCTGCAGCTCGCTCGGCTGCAGCTTGGCTCAGCAGCCACTCCCGCTGTCTCGGCGATGCTTTATGGCGCCGCAGCGGCGTCGCTCGCCGCTCTGGGACAGCGTCAGGAGGCCCTGACCGCGCTGGGCAAATCGAGCGACGCGTTCGATCGGATAGTCCCGGATCGCGAACCTGGGTGGATGCGCTTCTACGATCGAGGCGAGCTACTGGCCCAGTACGGCCGCGTCTACCGGGACCTCGCACGTGCCGACAGCCGCTACGCGCCGGATGCCGTGCACTGGGTGCACGAAGCTGTCGCCGCTTTCGGCCCTCACAACGTACGCAGTCTCCTGCTGAATGAGGTCGGCCTGTGTAGCGCTTTGTTCCTCGCCGACGATCCGCAGCAGGCGGTCGCCGTCGGCCGTCGTGTCATTGCGCGGGTCGGCAGCGTGACCTCCCGGCGCACCGTCGATCGCGTGCGCAACCTGCGCCGTGATCTGGTTAAGCACCGGTCGGATCACGCGGTTGCCGCCTTTGCGCGAGGGCTGGCGGCGATCGCGCCGATGTCGACATGAACGCGACAGGTCGCTTTACGGAGAAGATCATGACGGCGGTCATGCAACAGGTCGCCGAGCACTTGGGGGTGCGTCCTGAAGGCGCACAACTGCTCCGCTTCACCAACAACGCGGTGTTCGCGCTCCCCTCGTCCGGCATCGTCATCCGCGTCGCTCGGTCCCGTCGACTTACCGACCGGGTGCACAAGGTGGTTGAACTCGGCCGCTGGTTCGAGCAGGTCGACGCGCCGACCATCCGTCTCGTGCCGGACGTGGCCCAGCCGGTGCAGGCCGGTGATTTCTTGGCTTCCGTCTGGCAGTACATCCCGCCGGCTCCACCGGACCCGACGGTGAAAGAACTCGGACCAGTCCTGCGCGAGTTCCACCGCCTTAACCCGATGCCGCTTCCTCTGCCACCGTGGGACCCGATTGGCGACGCGCGATTGCGCATCGTCGACGCAGAGGGGTTGGGCGATGACGACCGCCAATTCCTGCTCGATTGGTGCGAGCGACTGGATGAGCCCGTCGCTGCCCTCCAGCAGCGGGCGGACACGCGACTCATCCATGGCGATGCCCACTTGGGTAACCTGCTTCGGGACCAGGCCGGGCGAGTGGTGCTGTGCGACTTCGATGCCACCTGCCGCGGCCCTTGGCAGGTGGACCTGGTCGCCGTAGCGGTCGGCGAGGTGCGATTCGGTCGGCGCGGAGCACATGCTGCCCTGGCTGCGGCGTACGGGTACGACGTCACGACCGATCCGGACTGGCCACTGCTACGTGAGGCGCGGGAGCTGAAGATGGTCGTTGCGGCTGTTCCGCTGCTGCAGAGCTCTGCCGGCGTGGGAACCGAGTTCGCGGGCCGTCTGCGATCGGTCAAAGATGGCCACTTCGACGCCCGTTGGACGCCAATCGCTGAGGTTGACCAGCAACGTGGTCTTCATTCCTCACCGAGACCCACTGTTTAGGAAACCGATGCTCTATCCCCCAGGGCGATTGCATAGTCGGCCGGTAGGCCGCTGACCAGGAGTTTCGAGACGAATTCGGCCTTTGTGGAGGCGTAAGGAGCGGGTGAGGCCGCATCGGTGATCATGGAGTTGCGACGCTTCACGACTCCGAGGAAGACCCCACCCGCCGATGGCATCATCTCTCATCCCTGCACTGGCCGTAGCAGCACCCGCCTCCATCGCCGAGGCCGTGCCAGTCACCGACGGTGAACACGGCGGGCTGCTGCACGCACTCGCCGCTGTTCCTGATCCACGCGACCCACGAGGCGTTCGTTACCCGCTGACCGCGCTGCTGGCGGTGGCGGTCTGCGCCGTCATGGCCGGGGCGTCGTCGTTCGCCGCGATCACCGATTGGCTGCACGACCTGGACGAACGCGCCCAGGAACGGCTCGGGTTCACCGCAGGAGTGCCGGCCGGCAGCACTGTCTGGCGGCTCCTGACGCGCCTGGACGACACGCTGCTCGGCACCGTCCTGGCCGGCTGGCTGCGCACCCGCACGCCCGTCGACGTGAGCAGACTGAGGCGGTACCGCACGGTGATCGCCATCGACGGCAAGACACTGCGCGGCGCCCGCACCGACGACGGCCGCCAGGTGCATCTGCTCTCCGCGCTGGACACCGGGACCGGCGTTGTCCTCGCCCAGGTCACCGTGGACGCCAAGAGCAACGAGATCCCGGCGTTCGCGCCGCTGCTCGACGCCGTCGAACAGGTGCTCGGCACCCTCGCCGGGGTGTTGTTCATCGCCGACGCCCTGCACACCCAGACCGGGCACGCCAACGAGGTCACCGCCCGCCGAGCGCACCTGCTCGTACAGGTGAAAGCCAACCAGCCGACCCTGTTCAAGCAGCTCAAACGGCTGCCCTGGGCACAGATCCCGGTCGGTGACCGCACCCGCGACCGCGGCCACGGCCGCCGCGAAACCCGCACCGTCAAAGCCGTCACCGTCGCCACGCCCGGCGGCATCGCCTTCCCGCACGCCCAGCAAGCCGTGCGGATCACCCGCACCCGCATCGTCGCTGGCAAGACCAGCCGCGAGACCGCCTACCTGACCGTGTCACTGCCCGCCGGCCAGGCCCCGCCCCGCGACCTGCAGACCTGGATCCGCCGGCACTGGCACATCGAGAACCGCCTCCATCACGTACGCGACGTGACGTTCCGTGAAGACCTTCACCAAGCACGGACAGGCACCGGACCCGCCGTCATCGCAACCCTGCGTAACACCGCGATCGGCTGGCACCGCATCACCGGCGCGACCAACATCGCCCGCGCTACCCGCCAAGCCAACCGCCGCTCACACGACCTGATCACCGCCGTGACCAGCAGTTACCCGAGAACGCAATGACCCTGCTCTATCCCCTGAGCTACGAGGGCGCGAGGGCACAGTCTAGCGACCTGGGGGTTCACCTGGGGTGGCAGGGAGTGGCCCACGTTCACCCACGTTCACCGGACCGCCGTTCTCCCAGCCCAGGAGCACACCCGGAGCACACGAACCCCGGGTTGCGACCGGCAGCCGCCCGGGGTGCCCCACGTTGGCACCGGCTCACCCCGGGTGGCACCGGCTGGAGAGCACACGCCGCGCACATCGTCGAAGATCAACACTGCTCCGTCCACATCCCACCTTCGGCGTCACCGGCGGAGGACCACGGACGCCGGATCCCTCTGGCCCCACCGTCATACTGATTACCACCGTCCCTGCCGAGCGACCGCTCATGCCAATGAGAGTGCGCCCGGTCGCGCGATGGTGGTTTGCCAACGCGATGCATCCAGCTTGCCTGACGTCAGCACCCTTGCGTACGTACGAGATAATACCGGGGTCGTTGGCTTGCCGCTTCGAGGGAGTTGCTAGCTAGATGGAATCGATTACGGGTCAGCATTGGCTCTACGAATGGATCGACGAGTACGAGGTCACCTCGCCCGACATGGTGCGCACGGTCCTGAAATCGAGTGGAGCCGCAGACAAGTTGGTGCACTTGGCCGGTCTCCAGTCGGCAATGCCGATGTCGGTTATGGACGATATCCCGAGCAACGGAGCGGTTGTAGCGGGTCTCGGCCTCGACTTGATGAGCGACAACACCTGTCAGGACTTCGACTGCAGGGCCGAGGTCGCGGATTACGAGTTCTCGCAAGTGCTTCACTACTTTGACGCCGTCGTGATGGAGGGGCCATCGCGCCCTCGGTATACGCACCTTGATGAGATTACCACGAAGCGAGGAATCGAGAGAGCCGTCTATGATCTAGTGAATGATGTATCTCTGATGCTACACCTTCGGAATACCGGCTTGGCGAATTACATCATCTTCAAGCAGCGCGTTGATTGCTTCTGCGAAGATCACGCACTCCACTATGCCCGCATGCTCGGCGTTGACGATCTAGTCGATGACGATGAACTTCTGGGGCTTGCAAAGGAAATGAGTAAGGCTGGGCGGGTCGGCCTTGAGGAGCGGGAGTCGGGAGTCTGGTACGGATGGCTTAACGATCCGGACTTCGTGGGCAACATCAAGGTGCCGTTCATTCGTAAGGCCAAGCCGAAGAAATTCGAAGTAGCCCTCAAGATTTTACGCGACCGGCTAGTCGAAACTATTTTCGATGCCGCGTCAGCCCGAAGAGCGGGTATACCGCTCGCTTCCCTGGGGGCGCCGGGGCTGTTTCTACGTCCGCGTGGGGTCCCAGGCTTGACGGTTGAGGACGTGGCACTCCGCGTGCGGATTCCGGTATTGGTTGGACTAAAAACTCAGGATCTGATCAGACTTCGCGAGTCAGAATATGAACACTTTCAGCGGTTCCAGGAGCTAACCGCCGAGGCGATCGACGAGACCATCAATAATGCCGCTGTAGATTCACCCGAACGGGCGGCCGAAGTCGTATGGCAGAGAAAAATCCGACCGCAACTCGTCGAACTCGAAAATAGGATGGCCGCTAGCCGGCGTGCGATGACCCGGAAAGTCATGCTAGGCACCTCATTCGGCGCTGCGACTGCCGCAATTGGATCTACGGTCAGCGCGGTGGCCGTGAGTGGCGGAATGCCACTAGTTGCCGCTATCGGGGCGGCCGCAGGAACTCTGGGAGCGGCTCCGACAGTATTGCCCTTCCTTGTAAAGCGAGTTGAAGAGCAGCAGCAGTTCGAAACCGATCGAACCTACTTTCTGTGGAAGGCCATCAAAGCTTCGCACTAAATCTTGATAAACGAACGCCCGCTCAAATGTGCAACCTCGTGGGACTCATGTGGCAGCATCCCGCAACAGCACCAACGTTGCAAGATGCGGTTACCGATGCATTCCCAAGCCTCCGGTCGGGCGAAACTGGGAGTTAGCCTGTTGCGGCGGACGGCTTTAATCGAATTCATACTGGGCGCCTATCCGACGGCGAGGCGGCGCCGCACGCCCGATGGGGGATGCTCCGATTGCTACACGCTCATGCTGAACCGAAGCGCGAATCGCGAACGAACTGCTCAAGGTTGCTCCCCGGACGAAGGAATACAAACTCGTGTGCTGCCCGGACCTGATATGCATTCAGTTCGTCGACCATCGTCTCGGGTACCCTGCCAACTCCGGAAGGGCCGAAGGCTACCAGTGACCTAGGGGTGAGGGGCATGAGGATTTTGGTCGCGTCGCCGAGGGCGATACCGCGCTCTGATCCAAGGTGGCCGCGCGCGTCGAGCGAGACCACTGGAGCATCCCCAATAAGGAACTCGCCCGAGGCGGGGTGCACCAGTTGAACCGGCCGGCCAGACATCCACTTCTGGCATTGGCGGAACATACGCTCCACGCTTGCCCGGAACAGTAGCCCGCTGTGGAAATATGAGTCCCACTCCCACTCCCGAGCCAGCACCATTTCGAAGTAGAACTCGTGATCTTCCTCAGTGCTGGGCTGGCGGCCGAGGCGGCGCAAGAAACTCGCCTCGTAATCTGGGTGGGTCCGTACTAGCTGCTTTATCCTTTGCCGCTGTTGCCGGTACGACCGTTCATGAACCCTATGGAAGCTTCGATTGCGGATGTAGTGCAGCGCCACGACGTCCCGCAGCGCCTCGGTCGCAGTGGGATCATCCAGGATGGCGTCCTCGTCGCACATACGAAATAGACGCGGCACCCGCTGTTCGGTCGGGCCCCATATCTGCTCGGCTGACCGGGAAGCCTGCGGAATGAAATTGCGAATCTTCCCCATTCCGGCTGGGCCACGTTTGATTACCTTCGCCTCGCGGTCGGTGACGCTGACAGCGCTCAGCACCCGCTTCTCATCCGTCCACTGCTTTAGGACGACGCGGGCGACGAGTGCTGCTCGACGACGTTGCCGTCGGCATACTCACGAAGTGCAGCGAGGTGGCGAACACTAACCGGCGCATCGCCGGCAGATGGCAGGTCCACCCCATCATAGTGCCATCAGCGTCAAGACATATGCGGAACTGTTCGGGCCGAACTAGTGCCCCGTCATGCAGCCTTGAACGGGTAATCCGGGTGGCGGATCTTGGAGTTGATCGCGAATCCGGATTTGGGGCGTGCTCGCTGGTTGCGCCATCGGACGTAGTCGCCGATGGCGGCGTCCTGCTCGGCGTGGCTGCGATGGTCGGTGCCGTTGAGAGCGAAGTATCGGACCGCGGCGAACTCGGCTTCGATCCAGTTCAGCCAGGACGCGTAGGTCGGCAGGAAGACCAGGTCGACCTGGTTGGCGGCGCACCAGGCGCGGACCTCGGGGTGCTTGTGCGGTGAGAAGTTATCGCAGATCAGATACAGCTTCTGGTCGGGCCAGCGGCGGCGCAGGGTCTTGAGGAAGCTCAGGATCTCCCGCCAGCGTTTGCGGTCACGGATGCGGTAATGCAGCCGCCCGGTGGCCAGGTCCAGTGCGGCGATCATGTGCCGGACGCCCTGGTCGCGGGTGTAGGTGGCCCGCAGCCGCACCGGCCGGCCCTGAGGTCGCCAGGCGCGACCAGGGCGGGGTTGCAGGTTCAGCGGCCCGAACTCGTCCACGCACATCACCCGGCCGTCTGCTGGCGGGTGATCGTAGAGGTCCAGGATCCGGCGCATCTTCGAAGTGAAGTCGGGGTCTGTGCTGGCCTTCCACGTCTTCGTGGCCTGCCAGGAGACCCCGCGTTCATGCAGGATCCGTCGGATGCTCTCGACGCTGATCGCCGCGACATAACCGGACTCGATGAGGTAGTCGCGCAGCTTGACAAGCGACCAGCAGGAGAAGGGTTTGCCGAGGAACCGGGGTCGCACCGGGCGATGACGCAGATCCAGTCGCGGGTCTGCTCATCGATCCGTCTCGGTGCGCCCCCGCTCCATTTTGGGTCCAGCGCGTCGAACCCCCGCTCGTTGAACGCGTGGATGACGTCCCGCACGTAGTCCTCGCTGGTCTTGAGCAGGTGGGCGATGTCCGGCGCCGGCTGCCCCTGGGCCGACATCAGCACCACGATCGCCCGACGCAGCTTCACCGGATCCCTCGCCGTCCGAGTGATCCGCTGCAACCGCTGACCCTCAGCCATCGACACCTGCCGGACAAACACCTCCGGCCGTCTGCCCACCGGCCACCACCTCCCACAGCCTCATCTGTCAGGAGACAGCCTGCCCGACGGGATCTCAGAACCGACGGATTACACGATCAACGTTCCAAGACGGGGCACTAGCTAGTTCCCTGTCATCGTCAGTCCGAGGAAGTCAGGCAACGCCTCCGGCGTGATACCGACGTCACGCGCGGCCATCAGGACGAGCCGATAGACAGCGCCGAGCCGCCCCGGGTCGCACAGGAGCTGAGCCACGACCTCGACCTCGCGCTTAGCGCCGTCTCGTCGGCTCCCGTCGAGGTTGGCCATCTTCGCCCCGGACCGCCACCGTTTCCAACGCAGGCCCGTCAGCTGCGGCAGCAACGCCGGACTGATCTCCATCCGGCACCTCGCCCGAACTACGGACGAACGCGACTGACAAATGTGTGCCAGAGCCAAGGTTTGGGGCGGCGTTGACATCTTGATCTAGACTTCGAGTTCCACGATCCGTGGGCAGAGGACGCCCCACACGGTCCCCGCGCTTCTCGAGCGAGTCACCGCCGGCAGCGTCCACAACTCGTTGACTCGGGAGATAAGCGACCGATGACCGCTCGGCTCAGCAGCCTCAACCTCACGCCGTCGCCACGAATATTGGAGATGATCGCCGAGGTCGACCTGCAGCTTCATCAATGCCTCGGGGAGTTGATCGACAACTCGTTGGACGAGCTCATCGAAGCCTCGGCGCGAGACCGATCGCTGGAGCCTCGGATTGACATCACGCTGCCGACCTCCGGCGCGGCCGGAAAGTCGTCGGTCATTACGGTGGGCGACAACGGTCGGGGCATGTCGCCCGAGCGGCTGCAGCGGGCGCTTAGCGCCGGCACTTCAGGCAAGCAGCGCTTTGGCAGTCTCGGCCTGTTCGGCATGGGATTCAACATCGCCACGGCGCGTCTCGGAGCCGTCACCGAGGTCAGGACCGGGTGTCGGGGTGACGATCAGTGGGTGATCGCGACGATTGATCTCAGGGCGATGCAGCGCGAGTCCACCTATCAGGTCCCGTTGCGTTACGAGGACAAGTCGCGTGAAGAGCACGGCACGCTGGTCACCGTCACCAAACTTCGCGAAGACATGGTGACTCGGCTGAAGTCCACCCGCGCGGTCAAGGAGACGATGAGCCTCTTGGGGCGCGTGTACACGTACATGCTGCGGGACCCACAGGCTGGCCACTCGGGTGCCGAGCTTATGGGTGGGGCCAATCAGCGAATGTACGTCAACGGTCGCCCGGTCGCGCCCCACCTTCCATGCGTCTGGGACCCAAGCCGTTCCGTGCCCTATAAGGGCTCGGACGTCCATGCCGGCGACAGAATCAACATTCCGCTCACCAACGCGTACGCCTGCATGAACTGCGGCCGCTGGTACAGCGTGGCTCACGAGGAGTGCGTCGACTGCGAGAGTACCGACATCGAGGAGCGGGAACGGCGGATCTGGGGCTGGCTCGGCATCCAGCGGTACGCCGACAAGTCCGACTTCGGGCTGACGTTCCTGCGCCACGGCCGGGCGATCACGTACCAGGACAAGTCCTTGTTCAGTTGGGAGACCCCGGACGGTGACTTCGAGTTGGAGTATCCGGTGGAGCTTGGGATGGGACGGATCGTCGGCGAGATCCATCTCGACCACGCGCCGGTGAACGTGCGGAAGAACAACTTCGATACCTCATCACACGAATGGCGTTTCATGGTCGAGAAGATCCGCGGGCCGGAGCCTCTCCGGCCGCAGATCGCCATGCGCCTGGTCGGCCGCGAGAACGCGTCTCCGTTGAGCCGCTTCTTCAACGCCTACCGCGAGAACAAGCCGGGAGTTCGCTACCTCGTCCCGGGTAACGGCACCAAGTCGATCCATGAGACCGCCAAGGGCTGGGCGAGCAAGTTCCGCGCCAACGATCCTGAGTACCTCACCGATGAGAAGTGGTACGAGGCCATCGAGACGCACGAAAGGATCAAAAACGGTCCGCCGCCCGGTCCGCCGCCACCGTCGGGGGCGGCCGATGACGACTGGCTTGACGACGAAGGCCTCGGTCACCTCGGCGGGGAAAGGGACGAGCCGGCCGATGAGCCGGAACCGATCACACCGGAGACCGAGGAGGAGCGGTTCGCGCGGTGGCGATCCGCCGCGACGCTCTTGCCGGACACGGACCGGGAGGTGCGCATCGGCAACGCGCAGCCCGTCCTGCGTGTTTACGTCACGTCTGGAGTCGAACTGAGCATGGACGGCCAGAGACAGCCGTCCGCCATTCGGATCGTCGCCGGCGAGATCGAGATCTACGTCGACGCCGAGGCGGCACTCATCCGCCAGTACGGATGGTCACCGTTGAACCTCGCCCTGGTCTGCTGCGCGCCACGACTCAAAAACGTCTACTCCGTCGAGGGATCCTTCGACAATCTGGTGACCTCGATCCTCGAGCAATTCCCCGACCGCCGGGTTGACGCCGCCGCTGTACGGGCTCGCGGCGACGCCCTGCTCGAGAACATGCGCGAGCGCCTCGCCCATCTCGCGCCGAAGAGTCCACACGCTTACTGGAGCGCCCTGTCCGCCGAAGCCAGGCGAGCCGCCGAGGCGATCGCGGTGAGCATCACGCCCGACGTCGACTGGAGCGGCGCGGTCGAAAATGGGGAGTTCGCGCGCTATCTCAGCGCGGAAGGCGTCTACGACCTAGTGACCAACAGTCCCGCCCTGGTGCTCGACGCCAACTTGTTCCGGACCACCTACGCCTCCCTCAGCGAGGACACCCAGGCGGACCAGATCTCCCGGATCGCAGCACTGCTGGCCGACCTGCGAAGGATGGTCGCGGGAGCGCCCATACGTAAGACGCTGGAGCTGTCTCGGCTGCTGCTGACCGCCGATCTCCTCGACGAAGAGATCGTCACGATATGACGAACTCGTTTCTCGACCCGGCGTTCCTGGTCGACGAGGGGCCGAAGGGCTTCACGCGGCAGCTCGAGCGACTGCTTGGTCTCATCGCGTTCACTGAGGTCGTCAACGTCGACGGCCCAGGTGACAAGGGCGCCGACATCATCGCTCGCCTGAAGGGGCAGGACTGGGTCTTCCAGGCCAAGTGGAAGAAGTCGGGGTCAGTCGACTACGACGCCGTGGACGAGGCCCACGCGGCGATGCGCCACTACGGCATCCACCGCGCGGTGGTCGTGACGAACAGGGCTTTTACCCGAAAAGCCCATGAGCGCGTTCAGGCGTTGCGTGACGTCGGAATCAACATCAGCCTATGGGATGGACGCCGACTCGCGACCGTCTATGACCGCGCCCCCGACAACGTCAAACCGTTCGACCTGCATCTGTACCAGGACCGCGCGGTGGAGGCCACGTGGGAGGCCCTCACCGACGCCGGCCAGGCTCTGGTGTATTTGGCCACCGGCCTCGGCAAGACCGTCGTCGCCGGTCGAGTACTGAGACGCTTCCTGCTGGCCAACCCGGGCGCGCGCGTGCTGGTCACCGCACATATGATCGATCTTGTGGAGCAGCTGGAACGCGCCATGTGGCGTGACATCCCCAAGCAGGTCCCCACGCGGCTCCTCCACGGTGACTCGAAGCCGCACGCCTTGCCCGGCGTGACCTTCGGTGTCGCTCCGACGGCCCGCGGCTACGTCGAGTCCGGCTATTCGCCCGGCCTCGTCATCGTGGACGAGGCCCACCACGTCGGCGAAACCGGCAACTATGCCTCGCTGCTCGAACGTTTGCCCGAGGCCAAGCGGCTCGGGGTGACCGCAACGCCGTGGCGTGGCGACAAGTACGACATCGAGCGGACGTTCGGAAATCCGGTCGTTCGGGTGTCCATCTCGCAGGGCATGAACCTCGGCTACCTGGCCGAGGTTAAGTACAGCGTCTTTGCCGACAATATCGACTGGGACTTCGTACGCGAGGCATCCGAGCACGGCTACACCATCAAAGACCTGAACAAGCGTCTGTTCATCCCCGAGCGGGACGACGCCGTCAAAGGGCACATCGAGAAAATCTGGGACCAGACGCCGAACCCCCGAGCCATCATCTTCTGCCAGACGATCGAGCACGCGGAGCGGATGCGCGACTTGATCGCGTTGCGTCCCGGTTGGGAGCGGGCGGCGACGCTGCACGCGAACCTGAAGACCAGAGAACGACGCAAGCGGCTGTTGGGCTTCCGCTCCGGCGAGGTACCGATTCTGGTAGCCGTGGACATCCTCAACGAGGGCGTCGACGTCCCCGACGTCAACATCCTGTGCTTCACCCGGGTCACCCACAGCCGACGGATCTTCGTGCAGCAACTCGGGCGAGGCCTACGCCTATCGAAGGGCAAGAGCCACGTGGAAGTTCTCGACTTCGTCAGCGACATCAGGCGCCTCGCCGAGGTCTACGACATGCGCGAGCAGGTGTCCGAGGCCGAGATCGAACAGTTATCGGTCGGGCGCAATCAGTTCGTCTTCGAGGATCTGCGCGTGCGGGACCTGCTGGAACAGTGGATGGCCGACGTTGGGGATCTGGGTGGCGCCGACGACAGCGTACGCCTCGAGTTCCCACCCATTGGGGGAATCTGATGGCGGCGCTTCCACCCCAGGTACGGACCGAGGTCCTCATGGAGATCGTCGGCCAGATGGACGCCGCACGCTGGGAGGAACTATCCGCACCGGCCGCCACCGATATGTACAACCGCTTCGTGAAGGACCCGAAGATCGGCGGCAGACTGGCGCCGTTCATGACGGCGCATCAAATCAGGGTCTGGATCAAGGACGGGCCGGCGAAGGAGTATCGACGCGCGCTCGAGGGCATCGGGACGATCGCGACCTTCACGAAACGCGCCTACCCCGGCCCAGCGTCCGTCGTCCGTCTCGCGCTCGGAGACCAGTGGTCGCCCAGGCCGGACACGATCGAGATAAAGCCCATGAGGTGCTTCGCCGACGGCCCCACCGGCGCGTCCATGTTCATCATCTGGGGGCCGCTCGCCGCCCTTCAAAGCCTGATCTGGAACTCCTGCCTGGTTCGCGCCCGCGATCCACTGCAGCCGATCACCGTGGTCATCACCAAACCCAGCAGCGCGCCCCTGCCGCCCGCCGACTGGGAGTTGGTGAAAGCGCTCAGCGCCATCGTTGACGCCAACTGCCATCAGATTACGTACGCGGTGAGCCGGAAGCCTCGAGACTAGGCTGCGGGCCGTACCTATTGCTCCACCCCGCGTCGACGCATCACCGCTGTCGACATCGATCACAGGTCGAGTGCTACCAGGTCGAGGCGTTCGAGGGGGCTGGTTTGCGGGCGTGGTTGGTCCGAATTCTGCCAGTCGTTGCCGGAACGGTGCAGTGTCGCGGTCGCGTTCGGCGACGTCGCGCAGGTCGGTGAGAAGTTGGACGGCGGTGTAGTAGTCGCGGGGTTTCTTTGTGGCGATGAGGTCGTTGACCTGCTGCGACACGCTGGGTTAACCGACGGCGAGGGCGTCGAGTCGTCTTGGCGTGTCGCGGTCACCGACCAGCTGCCGGCCACGGGCTTCGACGTCGGCGAGGTGGAGCGGCGGAACCGGAACCTCACCCGACTGGGCGACGCCGTCGAACTGGTCAAGACTCACAACGTGGTGCTCGACATAACCGCCCCCGCCGACGCCAGCAGCCCGCTCGCGACGGCCGCTGACATCGCCGGTACCGGGGGCAGGGCCCACGGTCATCTCCGCCTGAGCACGAGGGCGACATCATCAGGGCTGACCGTTTCCTCCTGCGCCGCGCAGAGCAACACCCACCGGCCCTGGCCAGCGAACCAGGTCCACGCAGGAGTACGGGAGGCCGGGTGGGGCGTCGTAGCGGTGTGACGTGAGATATACGTCCAGGCGTTGTCGACCAGCCGTACGTACGCGATGCCGTGGGCCTTGGCGAAGCCAAGGGCAACACTCTGGAATCCACTGGCGGCCACCACGACGCCCTTTGGGGCGCCGGTGGACTGAAGCTTGGCGAGAAGCACCTGAAATCGGACCGTTCGTGCGACGAGTGTTCACCACCAGTGGCGCCTGACCTTGATCTCGCGTACGGGTATCTCGGAGGGGTGTAGGGGACGTTCGACGATGGGGCGCATCGTGTGGGGAGTGATGCGCTCGCGTTCGTGTTCCTCGGCGAACCGGGCGGCCTGTTCGTGTTCGCCGAGGTTGTCCAGGGCCTTGAGGAGGTCGGTTACCAGGATGTCGAGGCGGTGGGTTTCGGCTTCGGCGGCGAGGAACCGTTCGTGGTGGGTGACTGCCCGGTGGCCGCACCACTGGCGTAGTAGTTCGTGGCGGGGCCGGTCGTGGCGGCGGTACCAGTCGTACTCCCATTCCGGTGTCGTCGATCGGCTGTCGCGGCCGACGCGGTAGTCGTCGCCGAACTTGCATTTGTGGCGGGACTGGGCTTCCTGCTCGATGACGAGGTCGAGGACCTGGGTCGGATGGGCACGGCACGCGGCTTCGACCAGTTGGAGGGTGCCGGCCGGTGACAGGGTGGTCCGGCCGTCGTGGTCGAACCATTGAGCCGAGGCGAGGATGTCGTCGATCGGGCCGTCGATGATCTCGCTCAGCCGGGCCCTGTCGTGGATGTCGGTGGCGCCTGACACCGGGGACCAGAGCAGTTCGGCTACGGCGTCGCTGATCAAGAGGCCGAAGATCTCCTCGACGCTGGCTTCCTCTGTGTGATCGAGGCTGAGATCGTTGATGCGTTGCCAGTTGGCCATCAGCGCGTCGAAGGTTCCGACCTCGCTCCACGGCACCCGCAGCCGCGACCCGGGGACCTTCTCCACCCGTTCGTCGGGGTCGTCGAGGAATCTGATCTCGAGGCGGGCGCTGTTCTTCTTCGGCTCGACTGCCAGGATGCGGACGCGTTCGGACGGTGCGTGGTCCGCCTGCCGGTACGCCCATTCGTCGCCGACGGTGAAGCGGGAGGGGTCGATTCTCATCCAGCCGTCCTTCGGGTGAGCGTCGCTTGTTGCGTGGTACCGGGTCGTGCTGGCGGTTCGCGCCGCGATGGCGGCAGGTCCTGGCGCAGGCTCGTGCGCATCCGCCCGGAGTGTGGTGGCGGTTGAGGTGGACGCCCTTCAGGCGCCGCGGTCGAGCAGCCCGTGGTGCCACGATTCGGCCTGTCGGCGGATGCCGGCGTGGGCCTGCCGGTCGTGATCAGGGCGGTGCTCCTTGCGTGGTCCGTGGGGGCTCCAGTCACCGAGGAACGGGCGCAGGTCGTCGGGTCCGGGTTCGGGGTTGTAGTTGATGTCAGCCAGCACGCGGGGATTGCGGATGGGGTCGATCCGGTCGGCGGCGGTCCTGCCCCACGCGACCCAGCTGGCGAGGTACCCGCCGGCGCCGGTGCGCCCCTCGGCCGCTTGTTCGAGGGCGGTGCAGAACGCGCGGATGTCAGCTGCGGTGGTCCACGCCTGGTAGGCCTTGCGGAAGGTTTCCGCGCGGATGTTGTCGGCGGCCCGGACGCGGGCGTCGGCCATCGCGGCGTGCCATTGCGCGAGGGTGGCCTCCTCCTGCCGTCTGCGCTCGGCCGCGGCTTCCTCCTGCCGCCGCCGGTGCTCGGCCGCGGCCTTCCCCCGCGCGGCTTCGGCTGCCCGCCGCTGCTGTTCGTCGGCGGCGACGCCAGCCTCGAACCCTTGGATGATCTGCGCGACGCGCTGTTCCAGACGTACGCGTGGAGTGTCGGTCCAGGTGTCCCGGTTGTCGTGTCCGGCCCGGGCGATCTCCAAGCGGAGCCTGCCGGAGTCGACGACGTCGAACTCCGCGGGTTTCACCCACGGCCGCAGGCGCAGCACCCTCAGCTCCTCGGCGGTAGGTTCGTGCGGGACCTGGTCGCGTTCCTCGGTCAGGGTGACCGTGCGTCGAACCTGCCCGGCCTGGAGGAACACCCGCTGGTGTTTCGCCTTGGTGTTGACCCCGAGCCGGTGCCCACGCCGGGCCGCCTCACCGGCGAGCTGCCGAATCAGCAGCAACGCCCGGGGCAGTAGCTCCGAGCTGACGGCGAGGCTGGTCGGATCGGCTTCGAGGGCGCTGAACGCCAGATGCGGGTCGGTGGTGACACGTCGGGTGTTGAGCCGGATCCGGTTCCAGTCGGTCTCGTCCGGACCGGCGCCGACGTACAGGCGGATAACGATGTCCCCGGCGTCGCGGCCAGTGTGACGCAGATGGTGACCTGATGGCACAAGTCCCTGCTGCTTGAACGCGTGAATGATTCGGCGGTACCGGGCCCGCGTTCCACTGTCGGGACTCTCGATACGGACCATGCCGCCCTCGTGCTGTAGGCGGTCGAGCAGTTCGCGAGCCGATCGCAGCAGGTCCGCCGACGCAGCGTCGCCGGCGATGCCGCCAGGTGCCGGCGTCTCGGACCGCGGGAGCGAAGCCCGGTGGTCGGGATGATCGGGATGGTGGCCATGCTCAAGGTAGAAGCGACCGGCATCGGTCGAGCACGCCCTCCACACCCCTGCCTTGCGTGTCACCGTCACCAGGCCCCGGTCCTGCAGCGCACGCGCCGACCGGCGGTACACAACGTCGTCCGGGCCGCTGAGGTCATCACCGCCGTGGATCCGGCGAAGCAGGTCGAGCTGCCGCTCATTGAGCGAATCCCATCGCTGCACCACCCGACAGTAAGGGGCACGGCGTACTCGATCGAGCTGGACACGGCCGTATGTGGCAGCCCGGTCCGAAGAACGGACCGAACTCTCGAGGTCCGCCCGCAAACTGACAGTGAGGATGTAGGGGCGGCGCCGTTGAGGCGGTGTATCTTTCACATCCTCGACGGCCGCATCGCTCTGCCAGAACTACTTCGCACTAAACGCCGTCACCTCGACGACATTGGCAGTTGCTGGTGTCCGGCAAGAGGGCTCGCCTAGCAAGCGGTCTCGGCACTTGTTAGTGGCCAGTTGAAATTCCCCACTGGCGGCCACTTAGCCTCGATCCACCGATGAAGGCGCGGTTGGCGGGGCCCTGGAGATAGAAGGTGCCCTCTGACCTGGAAGGATAGGAGTTCTGACGCTTCTATTCCGCCGGTTCGAGAGGGCACCTCGCAGGTGAGATTACGCCATGACGCGCCGGTGACGGCGGTGACGTTCGATGATCCGAATCTGGTGTCCTGCGCCGGTGTGGTGCCGGTGATGCGCCTGGCCCAGGGCGTCGGTCTGCAGGACGCGGTCGCTGACCGGGTCCGGTTGCCGGGTGACAAGGGCGCGAATGCGGCGGGCAAGGTCGCCACGATCGTGGCGGGCATGCTGGCTGGGGCGGACAGCATCGACGACCTCGACGTGGCTCGGCACGGCGGCATGCGTTCGCTGTTCAGCAGCGTGTATGCGCCGTCGACGTTGGGCTCGTTCCTGCGCACCTTCACGCACGGGCATGTGCGGCAGTTGCAGGCCGCCGCCCGCGACACGCTGATCGGGCTGGCCGCCCGGGCCCCCATCCTCACCGGCGCGGACGTGCTGTGCTTTCTGGACATCGATTCGATGCTGCGGCGGGTCTACGGCAAGCAGAAGCAGGGAATCGGGTTCGGCCACGCCAAAGTCGGCGGCTACAACGTCTGGCTACGCGGCTACAACCCTCTCGTGGCCACGCTGTCTACTCCGCTGTGCGCGCCAGTGATCGCCGCGACCCGGCTGCGCTCGGGCAACGCCGGCTCGGCCCGCGGAGCCGCGAGTATGATCGCCGAAGCGATCGGCACCGCCCGCGTCTGCGGCGCCTCGGGCGAGCTCGTGGTGCGGGCCGACTCGGCGTTCTACGCCAAGACCGTGATCACCACCTGCCGGCGCCACCGGGTGCGGTTCTCGGTCACCTGCCGCATCGACGCCAAGATCCGCGCCGCGTGCGACAGCATCCCCGAGGATCAGTGGATCGACATCAAGTACCCGCAGGCCGTCTGGGACGAAGACCAGCAGCGGTGGATCTCCGACGCGCAGATCGCCGAAACCACCTACACCGCCTTCGAAGGCTCCCGGCACGCGGTGACCGCCCGGCTGATCGTGCGCCGCATCCACCGCGATGACCTCGCCCAACACCCCGACCAGGAAGAACTCCTGCCGGCCTACCGGTATCACGCGATGTTCACCAACAGCCCCTACACCCTGGTGCAGGCCGAGGCTCAGCACCGCGGCCACGCGATCATCGAGCAGGTCAACGCGGACCTGATCGCCGGACCCCTCGCCCACCTGCCCTCAGGCCGGTTCTCGGCCAACAATGCCTGGCTGGCCTGCGCCACGATCGCCCACAACCTCACCCGCGCCGCCGGGCATCTCACCGGCGGCGCCTACGCCACCGCCCGACCCGCCACAATCCGCACCCGCATCATCACCGTCGCTGCCCGCCTCGCCCACCGGGCCCGCACCATCCGCCTGCACCTACCCGAGCACTGGCCCTGGCAGACAGCGTTCGACAACCTGTTCACCGCCGTCCACACCACACCCGGCTGAACACCCCATACCAGCTGCAACCACGCGGCCCACCCACAGGCCACAACCCACCCCGCCCCGAACAACCCCACCCTGAGCAAGCCGATCACGTAATCGGCAACTCCCGCACGCCCCACGGTCCAGCCACACCAGAGAAAGATCAACTGGTGCCGACGCCAACCACGTCGGTGGATCGAGGCTTAGCGGGGAGCTATCTGGCCATGGGCGGCTACGCAGCGTTGATCTCGCTGTGGGTTGCGGGCTCCGTCCGCCGGCCGATTCGGCGAGGCTGTACCGCGTCCGCTGTCGCGCTGAAAGCTGTCCCGGCCGCGGTGCGGGCGGAACCTGCTGCACGGCCGCTCCCGGCTGCCGGCGGCGCGGTACGAGTCCGGGCGGGCGTGTCGCCGACAGGCCCCTTGATCAGGCTGGGGCCCACTTCGGTACCAAGCCGACCCGCACCACAGCCGCGCAGCGGCGAGGAGCGGAAGCGGCGCGGTAGGAACTGGTCTCGGCTCCGGCGTACTTGCGGTGTCGACTTCGTCTGCGACCAGAGGCTCAAGCAGTTGGTTGCGCCGGAAACCGCGACTCTCCGTAGCGTCAGCCCTGGCCGTCCACGGGGAAATCCTGCTGGCCGCCGACAGGCACTCGGTCAGAGGCGCCTGCCGCCCCGAACGAGAGGCGAGCGGAGGGCGGTCCAGCGCGCCTCGGTTCTTTCAGCCCCACCTCATAGAATTCACGTCGGCAGAAGGCCCTGGACGAACGTCGGGAAGCTCGGCCAGAAAAAGTTCCAAGATTTTTTGCCGGTACCCCGCTCTGACGGCCTGGAGGAGTAGGAGAACCACTCCAGACACGAAGGAGCACCATGAACGACAACGACGCGGCCGCCGCCGAGAACCCCGACTCGCCCACCCCGCCGGCCCGCACGGGGACTCCTCTGGCCCGCGCGTTCCAGCGAGCGGCGGCCGCGAACCAGAACCGGGCAGGTGTCCCGCTCGCGGCCATGTTCCCCCCGGCCAACGCGATGACCTCGGCCATGCCCCGCATCGTGGTGTCGCCGCCCAAGGTCATAGTGGTCCGTCGCCGGCAGCAGGCGATGTCCCGCAGCGCCGTCTCCCGGGCGCATCAGCGGCTGATCGACCGCCGGCTCACCCGCAGCGCCCGCGAGGCCGCCGGCCGAACCCGTCGCACGCCGAGCCGCGACTCGCGCCTTCGCGGAGCCATGCGCGCCGGTTGGGCCGGAACGGCCGAAGGCAGGCAGTCCTTTCTGGACGGGATAGCCCCCTCGCTGAAGGTGCTGGACCAGGTCACGAACATGGTCAGCCCGCTCGCCTGGGTCGAGGAGTTGCAGAAGACGCTCCAGAGTCTGGTCCGCCCGCTCGCTCTGTTCGAGACGATGCAGGAGACGCTCCAGAGCCTTGTCCGAGCCCCGATGTTCGAGGCGCTGCGTCGTATCCAGGAGCAGATCGCTGCGGCCGCCTGGCCGGTGTTCAGCGTCCCCCAGCGCTTGCGGGACGCGGTGACCAGCAGCACAAGTTGGTTGATCGGCGCGTTCCGGCACACGCGGGAATGGGCCTCGGGCTTCATGACCTACCAGGCGAAGCTGCGGCAGCAGATCAGCTCGATGGTCGACGCCCGAAGCTGGAGGCTGCCCGACCTCACCAAGTTCATCCGGCCGATCGCGGAGGGCATCGTAACGATCGTCCGCGACATCAGGTTGCCTGACTGGTCGACGGCGACCGAGACGCTCTTCGCGCTGGCGGCCCGCGCGGTCTTCTGGGCGGCCGTCCGGGTTCGCAAGGCGATCCTCCATGAGGAGAACAGCGAGGAGATCGTCCGGGAGTTCATGCTCGAGGTCCTGGATCTTTTCCCGAAGGGCCAGCCGCACATCGAGGCCGCGAAGGAGGCCCTGCTCGAGGACGCCTGGTTGAAGGCGGAGCCTGAGAACGCGAGGAAGATGCTGCTCAAGCGGATCAGGGAGCTCCACCGCAACCATCGACTGATCGGCGACACCGAGCTCAGGTACCGCCGCGTCGTGTCCCTGCACACGCCTTTGGGGCAGGCGGGCAGCGACAGCGACGTGGTCCTTACCCTGGCCGAGGCGCTGGCCGACCCGCGCTCCGTCGAGGATCTCGTGCTCAGCTTGCCCGAGTTCCGCGACCCGCGCATCGACCGCGTCCTCGACAAGCTCAAGCCCGGAGAGCGGGAGGTCGCTGACCTTTACGCAGGTCACGACGGCATGACCTGGGAGCTGGCCGCCGCGGCGGCCGGGCAGCCGCCGGCCTTCGGCGAGCGTGTCCGCAGGAAGTTGGACCGGTTGGGCAAAGACTTCACCAGCCGGCAGGCCGGCGAACTCCACGTCCCCACCAGAACGAGGCCGAGGGCCAGGCCAGCGTTCGGCTGAGCTCGAACCGCCTGCGG